>JAJQAT010000084.1 GCA_021203665.1 Bacillota bacterium | reverse complement strand
AATGATATTGTGCCGTTTGAAAGCCTTTTTAACAAAAATGCAAGGGACATAACAGTGAACGGCTCTTGCGTTCTCGGGCGACGGCGGGCAATGGTATAATTATACATATAATTAAAATTAATGAAACCTTTTGCGGGTTTGAAAGGTATTATATATGGAGGGGGGAAAAGGTGGAACAAGCGGGGATAAAGCGTCTGTTAAAAAGCGATGATGAATTGATAAGGTGTGATACCATAGAAAAAATATGTGAATTTATCGATAACACCGAAATTCAAGAAATTATATTTGACGCATTGAACGATAAAAGCTTTTTGGTCAGGTGTGAAGCGTATGAGGGCATAGGAAATATTCGTAACAAAAAAGCATGGTCTGTATTAATGGGCAATTTACACACCGAAGAGGATGAGACCGCAATCACATATATGTACTCCGCGATTTGCCGCTTGTTCGAATTTGCGGACGACGCGGATATTGCCGCATTAAAGAGCGAATGTATACGGCGGAGTAATTCTAAACGTCAACAAATCGCGCAAATGTGCGTGATGTATAAAATTGAAAACAAAAGGTCAATCATAGAAAGCATTTTGGAGTTTTTATGGGATGAGGATTATCATATCGGCTTTACCGTTGTTAATATGTTAAGCGATATTGCGGATGACCACAACAGAAATGTGATTTGCGAGGCTTACAGAAAGCGTCTTTGCGATAACTCGGGCGGAGCGTTGGACGGGAAATTAAAAAATGAGATAGAAAGGTTATCTTAACGGGATGTTGTAAAAATGGAGGATATATGCATACAAATCAAAAAACCACACGTATATAACAGGTCAAGGGGGAATAATATTATGAAAAAAATTAAAGCTATTGCAATTATTTTAGCGGGGATAAGCGCGCTGTCGGTATCGTCGTGCGGATATTCGGATGTTAAAATGTCAACTACGCTGCTTCCCGCGGAATATAATGACGGCTATGTCTATTTATATAAGGAAAGCCGCGGCTCAGACACAGAATCCGAATTTTCGCTGATTCGGTATGATATTGAGACGGCGGAGGAAAAGGAAATCATAAGCACCGACGCGGTTAAGGGAATACACGTATATGACGATTACATATATTATTTTGACAAAAATGACCATAATCTGTACGCGGTAAATGAAGATACCTTGAAGCCGGAGCTTGTATATGAAATAAAGGATTCCATGCCGCAGAACGATTATATAAAATCAGGCTCGACCCTTTTGTATCTCGACGCCGATACCCTTATTGTCCGGATTGGCGACGATGAAAGCGCGATAGATAATGTTCGGAATTTTAATATTGACAAAAACCAAATTTATTATTCCGAGGTAAACGGCAAAAACGATTGGAATATAGTAAAAATTCAGGCTGATGATTTCACAAAAAAAGAAGTGATTTTGACCCTTGATGAAATCAAAGCGTTATATGATGACGCGTTTAAGGAAGAGGGTAAAATCGATGATATAAGCGTTTGCGGCGATAAGCTGTATTTCACCGTTTCGGAATATTCTTCAAACCGCCGCAATTTGTTTTGTTACGATTTAAATACCAAAGAGCTTGATAAGTTTACGGAACAGTATATAATTGAGTATCGGGCGGCGGAAAACGCGGTTTATTGCCTTGGGGAAGACCGCGTTCTGAAAAGGTATGATGATAGCACGGAGCAGATATTGCTTGAAAATGTGTACAGCTTCAAAGCCGCGGACAATGATATATTAATGTATATGAATTTACATGATGATACATTGTATATTAAATCTGATGAGGGCGATACGGCAATTCCAAATGTATTGTCGGCACAGTGAGTGATAAGCGTTATTATCCAAAGGGATGAAAACACGTTGAAAAAGCCGGCGGGCTACTCCGGCATTCAAAATCCCCGTTTTGGGGATTTTTGTTTGGTTTGGGAAAAGAGCGGGAGGAATTTTTATATAAAATACAGGTGGATAAATATACGCGGATGTGCTAAAATATATTTGCGGAATAATACGACCGAAAGGACGAGAAAATATGGGAAAATTTGACGGTATACTTTTATGCACCGACCTGGACGATACTCTTCTTACAACCGATAAGCGGGTTTCCGAGGAAAACAGCCGCGCCATAGAGCATTTCAAATCTGAGGGCGGTCTGTTCACCTTTGCCACGGGCAGAGTGCCGATGGGCGCGAGGCTCATGCTTGAATACGTTCATCCGAACGCGCCTATGGTTTGCTTTAACGGCGCGGCGATATATGATTTTGAAAACAATAAAATACTTTGGTCGCGCTCGCTTGACAAGGACGCGCTGAATGTGGTTGAGTATATAGACAATATGTTTGATTTTGTGGGAATCGAGGTTTGCACGAACGAAAAAATTTATTTCTGCAAGGTCAACAATGTGGTTGAAACGCATAAAATACTTGAAAGACTGCCGGACAACGATCTTGATTACCGCCGTATTCCCGAGAGCTGGACAAAGGTGCTGTTCATGACGGAGCCGGATAAGATACAGCTTGTGCGCGGCGCGATTGCCGAGTCGCCGTTCGCGGATAAATATACCTTTATGCAGTCAAGCCCGTGCTATTACGAGCTTTTACCCAAAAATACCGGCAAGGGCGAGGGACTTATACATTTGGCGGAGCTGCTTAATATAGAGATTTCGCATACAGTCGGCATAGGCGATAACGAGAACGACCTATCCCTTGTGGAAATGGCGGGCACGGGCATAGCCGTGGCAAACGCCATAGACACCGTAAAACGCGCGGCGGATTATATAACGGCAGACAATAATTCAAGCGTCGTAGCTGCCGTGATAAACGCCGCCGAGCGCGGAGAAATAATTTTGTGATAATTTTGTAATTGCGGATGTCGGCGCAGCCGACAGGTGAGGGATTCTTCACTCGTAGGGGTCGGCGCCTCGACGACCCGTTCTGTGGGGCGAACAGTGTTCGCCGTAAATTTTATACGGGCAACCACAAGGGTTGCCCCTACAAATAAACTTTGTCGAACATCTCACCTCGTAGCGGGCGCCCATTGGGCGCCCGAATCCCGGCAACGCTGCAATGGAGGAAAAACCCTCATCCGTCACCCACCTACGGCGGGTGCCACCTTTTTGGCTACGGCTACGAGCAAAGCTCTACGCCTACGATTTGCTTTGCAAATCATTCACCCCAAGGGAAGGCTAAACCCCTCCGTCACGCCTATCGGCGTGCCACCTCCCCTCGCAGGGGAGGCTCACACCCGTTGATTTTCACACCAGCTTTTTATTCTTCCACTTACCCGAGTAATATCTGATTACGGGCACGGACGCGCCCATTGCCCACGCTATCGGGGTGGCAATCCAAATTCCCGTCGAGCCGAGGTAATTTACCAAAATATACGCGAACATAATTCTGCCCGCAAGCTCCACTATACCCGAAACAGCCGAGGTATTCACGTCGCCCGCGCCGCGCAGAACGTTAAGATAGCTGCGCATAACAGCCGCGACGATATACGCCACGCATACAATGGTAAGGTATCTGCTTCCTATGATAATAGCCTCCGCCGCCTCGGTTTTATCGAGAAAAATCCCTAACAGCTGTTGGCGGAAAATGACGATAACCGCCGCAAGCACCACGCATATACATATCAAAGCGGCAAGAGTTTGGTAAAGTCCCTTTTTGATTCTTTCGATATTTCCCGCACCCATATTCTGTCCCGCGAACACCGACAGCGATGTGCCTATGGATATAATCGGCGCGATGGCTACGGTATCGATTTTTACCGCGGCGGTATATGCCGCCATTGTCATTGCTCCGAAGGAGTTGACAAGCCTTTGAACGCTCATGGTGCCGAGTGAGATTAGACAGCTCTCCAGCGCCGCCGGAAGTCCTGTGGTGAATATGCGCCCGACCGCGAGAGAGGTGGTTTTAAAGGTTATGCCCTCAAGATTAAGCTGTCTGCGCCGGCGGATAATATGTACTATACAGAATGCCGCGCTTACTATCTGCGCCGCACCGGTCGCCGCCGCCGCACCGGCAACGCCCATATCAAACACTACCACAAAAAGCAAATCCAAAGCCACATTCAAAAGAGACGAGAGTATCAGCGCGTAAAGCGGAGTGCGGCTGTCGCCCAGGCTGCGGAGCAGCGCGCCGGACGCGTTATACATTGCCGTTCCTATTGTGAACGCGAAGATGATATTCACGTATTTTACGGCGTCCTCCATTACCTGCTCGGGTGTGCTGAGCAAATTAAGTATCGCGTGCGAAAAAATTATTCCCGCCGCCGATGTTGCGGCGGACAGAATAACTATTATATAAACAAGTCCCGTTACGGTTTTGCGCATTTCATCGAAATTATGGGAGCCGAAGCATTGCGAAATTATAATTCCCGCGCCGTTTGTAAGTCCCATCATAAGACAAATCATAACGGTGATTATCGTGCTTGTCGCGCCGACCGCCGCGAGCGCCTCCGCGCCGACAAACCTGCCGACCACCGCCGCGTCAACGAAGTTATATACCTGCTGAAATATATTGCCTATAAGCATAGGCACCGAAAACGATAATATAATTTTAAGAGGATTTCCTCTTGTCATATCATATACCATGCCGCTTACCTCCGAAAAACAAAACAAACTTATGCCATTATAGACCATTATATTCGTAAAGTCAATACAGTTGAAAAAAATATTTTTATTTGATTGTATAAACGTCAATGATAGTTGACACATTTTCCTAAAAAATAAAATATTCCA
>JAJQAT010000237.1 GCA_021203665.1 Bacillota bacterium | reverse complement strand
TTACAACGCTTTGCGTTGACGTGGGGAGGTAAACGCCCGCCATTGGCTTAATTCGCCCGAAAATTCCTCTTTCCCGCCGCAAATGTCACGGCAAAAACGGCGTGACAGTCCAAAAAATGCAAAACTCGGTAAAAAAACCCTTGACAAAATATCGGGGGGGGGGGTTACAATAATAAACGCGGGATTATATTTCCCGAGGGCAATAATAAAAAAAGGAGAGAGGAACTATGAAATTTAAAAGCAAACTTTTAGCGGCTCTGACCGCGCTCTCGCTTGCGGCAACGTGCGTTTCGCCCCTTGCGGCATTCGCGGCGAATGAGGCGGGCTTTGTAGCCGAAAAGACAGCGGAGGAGCCGACACCCGAGGAAACGGTTTACATATCCGAGGACGGCGAGGAAACAGACGAGCCGGAGTACTTCGAGGAAGAACCGGAAGAAGAGGAAGAAATCGAGGAAGCAGCATTTGAGCTGTTCAGTGATGAAACAGAAGAAAATACCGTTGAAGCAACCGCAGAAAACAGCGTTGCGGTGGCTTATTCCGATGATGAAGAAAGCGGCACATATTACACCGATTTTGACAGTGTTGTTTCCGCTATTGATGCCGGTACAATCACCGACGGTATGACGATTAAGCTGCTTACCGACGCAACATGGACATTGACGGCGAATAAAACTATCAAAATCGGCTTGACGTTTGATTTGAACGGAAATACACTTACACTTAGCGGAAATAAGTATATCCAATTCCAACCGGCAGATTCTACAAGCAAGGTGGCGTTTATCGATTCAAGCTATACTGATGAAACTGGTGAAACAGCACCTTCAAGCAAAGTTATAGGTTCGTATGGCGGCAGCTATGCTATGCTTCGCATTACAAAGGCTTGTTCGGTAGAATTGAAAAATGTAATTTTTGAGAATGAAAATTACGGCTATGTAATGGAAATTGGTACAACGAGCGGTGTTGCCATTGATTTAGACGCGGATAATTGTGAATTTGTGAACAGCAATACAGAAAATAAGAGTTCAACAACCACAAATTATGTATACAGCCGAGCTATGATGCTTTACGGTAACGGTTCTAAAGCGACAGACGGACAAAAGCTTTCTTTAACAAATTGTAAATTTGAAACGACAACGGCAAATTCGGGATATGCGCTTAACGTGTCATACGGAAAGAGTGCGGAGACTAGCAATATTGAGATTGACGGTTGTGAAATTATTTCAAACGGAAGCGTTGAAACATTTACCAGCGGCTCAAGTACTTACCAAACATCTCCTACGGCTCTTAATTTGGGCGTAAGTTTATGCAGTACGATAAATGTAACAAACAGCATAATTACAGCTCCGGCAACCGGACGCGCGATTGCTACTAACTATAATATATCCTCAAGTGCCGATATAACAATGGGAGACGGAAATGTTGTAACCGGAAAAGTAAACTTAGGCAACGGCAGCGGTGCCGCATACAATATTAAGGTTACCGGCGGATGCTTTACATATAATGACGGAGAAGAAGAGCAGATCCCGTTTGTTGTGGCTTCGGAAACAGGAACATCGCTCAGCTCGTTACTTACCCTTACAGGCGGCTATTTTAAAACAGACGTTTCGAGTATAATAGCGGGAAATTGCGTATGCTCTGAAAGCACGGAGTATGATGGATACACCTATGCCGTCAGCAAAGACACAAACGCAGGTGAGAACAGTATTGCCTATACGGTGACAGACGGAGCAAAAACATATTATGATTCCTTATATGCCGCACTTAGTGCCGCAGATGATACGGCAGATGAAATTTGCTTCTTTACGGATTGCGAATTAACGGATGCGGCAGCTACGCTTGTCGTGTCGAGCGGTAAAACCATTACAAATTACGGCTCGGCGACGCTTACATATGCGGGCACGTTAAGTGAGCTTATGAGCAGCATTACCGGAAGTACGGGAACAGGTTCTGTTCAGGTTCAAACCCTTTCTTATAAGTATGACGATTCAACAGCTCACTCAATTTCAAATGCCGAAATAACGAGTGAGGGACTTGTTTCGGGAACACTTAACGATATGAAAGCTACCAATGAAACCAACTGGAATTATTATAAGGACGGCGTATTAAGCGATAATTACGCGTATTATTATGCTGATTCAAAATATACAGTAATCGGAAAGGATTCGGATACTGCGGCTGCGGCGGAGGCAAGAATCGGCGATAATTTATATGTCAAGACCTTATCTTCGGCGGTCAGTGTCGGTCGTCAAATGAGCGAAAAGACCGTGACTATGCTGAAAGACGTAACACATGATTTCGGAATAGTCAATTCGGGATATACGGTTACAGTTGACTTAAACGGTTACACACTGACAGGATATGTATATATTTATAATAGCAGCTATTATTATGCCAATAATGCAGATATAACATTTAAGAATGGCACGATAGACGCTTCATCCTTAGACTGTGGTTATGTGATTTATACAAGCGGTAATCTTACGGGCGTAAGTCTGACTTTGGACAATGTAACATTAAAAGCGGGAGATAATATCGGTATGTATCTTGCGTCGGGCGGAACAACCACCATTACAGATTGTGAAATTACCGGCGCAACCGGTATTGTAGCGCGTTCGAGCGATATAAGCATAACTGACACTACCATAACAGCAACCGGAACGGCATATGAATATGACGCAACATATTCCGGCGGTGCACAAAGCACTGGTGATGCGCTTGTACTTATTGCGTCCAACTATCCCGGCGGCGCTCCGTCGGTTGAGATATTCTCCGGAAACACAATGACTAGCGGAAACGCGAATGCTGTTGTATGCTATACATATACATCTGTAGAAGAGGACAGCGATGATGATATTCAAAACAAGCAATTCATCACCGACGGCACATACAACACGGACATTTCTGAATATGTTAAGACCGGCTATTACCAAAATCAAACAACGGGCGTGGTTTTGAAATCAACCACAACAATCAACAACACCGCGGACGCTACGCTTAGCGCGGACGACACGGCAACGATTGACATCGACAAGGGCGCCACGGCTACGGTTACGCTAACCAATTTGGCGGACAGAATCGAAGCGGCATCCGCCGATGAGAGCAACACTTTCACATACGACCCGACCGAGGCGGCGGAAATCTATGTTGTTCTTAACACGGATGATGTTGCCGATTTCCCGGAAACCACAGATGCGGAATTGGGCACAGACTATTTCGCGGTAGATATTTCGGTTGTCAAGAAGGTCAACGGCGTCGAGACAGAGATTCCGGTAACGGAAGTTGATGTGGAGGTAGAATTGCCTGTGGCTCCGGATAGCAACGGCGTAACGGTTTATCACATCACAGAAACAGGCAAGGCTGAAAAAATAGGCATCAGCACAGATAACGACGGCAAGGTTACTCTTAGCGATAATGTTGTTTCGTTCACGGCTTCGTCATTCTCGACGTATTACTTTGAATATAAGCCGCTATCAGCTCTTACCGCGAGCGATATAGCGACAAGCATAAGCCTTGAGCTTGTGCAGAACGGCGATGAGGGCAATTATAAGATTTACCTAAAGGGCGACAGTGGTGCGTACATAAACCGCTTTATGGCGGCGGAGCTTGCGTTCACACTTGACCAAAGCTGCGATATAACCAATATCGGCGCGGTAACAATCACACCGGCTGATTATATCAATATCACAAGCAGCGGCGACGGCGAGTACGCGTTCAACGTGCAGGATCCGGCGGAAGAGGTAAGCGACATAACCGGCAAGTCGGTTCTTCTCGGATATTTGACCGTGATCGGCAACGGAACATTCAGACTTTTGCTTAATGAATCACCGAAAGTGAACACGGCTAACCAGGTTCAGACGGCTGAAGTATCAAACAATATCGTAAGCACGTATATAACAACCGCGTCAACGGACGGCAAGCTGAATTACAGCACACCGGTCGCGAGCGGCGAGATAACGCTTACACCGACCTCGCTTACAATCAATGTGATGTTCCCGAACGCTGTATCGGCGCAGAACGCGGAGTATAACGACATGAAGGTTACAGTAACCGGTATGGGCGTTGATGAAGAGATTGAAATCGGTCAGGATAAGCAGACGAGCGGCTTGCAGACCGTCACAATAGACGGCGCGGAAACCGGCACAGACGATTACACAGATGCGACCGGCTACGTTGCGAACGCGACAGTATATGCGGGCTACACATACACGCTTGAATTTAGCGGCGCGGGCTACAGAACATTCAGAACGTCCGTAACTCCGACATACGGCGCGGCAACCGTGACCGTATGGAATAACGCGATGGATAAGGACATGGTTGTTGTCACCGACACCGACGACGCAATGGGCGGCGATAACGAAACAGTAACCTTCCTCGCGGGCGATATTGTAGCAAACGATAAAATCGACCTATGGGATTTGTCAGCGGTAGTTTCGTACTTCGGTAAGGGCGAAATGACTTCATATTCAACTATCAGCGAGGTTGAAGACTACATCAAGTACGACCTAAACCGCGACGGCAAGATTGATTCGAGAGATATAGCAATGGTACTTGTTTCATGGAACTATTAATATAAAATATAGTGTCCTCCGAGAATATTACTTTTGGTAAGTATATTCTTGTGTAAATGCGGCAGCGGATTTTTCCGCTGCCGTTTTTTTATGTGCGCTGTATTCAAAATAAATATAAAATTTTTTATTTTCTCTAATGTTCTTTTTGCAGCAAAAAGAACCAAAAACTCAAAGGGGGATTTCG
>JAJQAT010000163.1 GCA_021203665.1 Bacillota bacterium | reverse complement strand
GTTGATATACTTCATAGGTTCTTTAAGCTATATACAGACAACGAGCCGACAACAGAATTCGAATATGAACAAATGTATGAGGATTTTATCAACGCTTGCGAATATATGTACATATTACAGGACTATGTTGGAGATTTAGAGGAACAGCTTGGACATACAAGCGCAAAGATGAAAGCACTTATCAAACAAATAACCCACAAAATAGACAACAACGAGGAATGACCCCCCCTTTATGCCGTCAAGGGTTTTATATGCAGGATAAAACCCTTTTCGGACGGCTTTATAAAAAGCTCTTGAAATTGTTATATATACGTGATATAATCGGTTTATAAGCTATATATAACGTGTTAAGTCCTATATAGTAGACAGAAAGGAATAAGATTATGGAAACAGTAATAGGTTTGTTTATATTTTTAATTATCTACATCGTTTATAAGGTTGTAAACTACTTCAAGTTAGAGAATTACGATGTAACAAAGGTAAGTACAGGCAAAATGGCGCAGGACGCTGCTAAGGGCATGAGTACAAGCGAGATAAGACGCAATTACGTCAACGGAAAGTATGATAAAGACTATCCCAATCAGCTATGATGTACCATTACATGACGCTTAACGGCGATACTGAAATAACGCACTCTGAAATGAAGTCTAACGGACAAATAAAGGTATATATCGAAACACCCGATGAAAAAGACGGGTTCCACAATGCAACGTGTTATCTTCCCTCTTATGTATGGGAAAATCACGGATATTCGGATATTGAAATGGCTTATTTCAAAAAACTTGTAAGGAATAACGCACATTTGATTATTGAGTACGCACAAAACAAAAAGCTATAACAAAAGATTTGAAAGGGTGATAAATATGTCAAATAGAGATGTTATAATTGATTTAACCAAAAATATACCCGATTCGGAGCTGTCCCCTGTAGTAGCAGTATTGAAGTCATTGTACAAGTATATCAATAACAACAATTATGTCGAGGACGAAAACCCCGATACTATTGACATTGAAATGATAACAGCGGCAAAAGCCGAAAATGACGGAACAACGATTTCTCTTGACGAAATGCTCAAAAAGGACGGATTGACTTATGCAGACTTACAAAATTGAATTTGAAAAGGCTGCTCAAAAATTCCTTGAAAAGCAAGATAAAAAACAGCGTTTGAGATTATATAAGGCTATATATCAATTACCAAACGGAACGGATATAAAACGTCTTACAGGCTTGAATATATACCGTTTACGTGTAGGCAATTATCGAATACTGTACACGATAGACGATGTAATAAGGCTTATAGACATAGTAAATATTGATAATAGAGGTCAAATTTATAAAGGTCTGTAACAAACAAGGGTATCACAACCGATACCCTTTAAATTCAAACATACAGTGTCAAAACTTTTAAGAAATGACACCAAAATCGGTGTATAGGTTTTAAGCCGTTTACGGCGGTGTCAAAACTTAGCGTCATAAATACAATTCAAAAAAGGCGGTTTAAATATGATTTACGGATATTGCAGGGTATCTACAAAAGGACAGCTTGACGGCAACAGCATTGAGGAGCAAACAAGCTCGATTAAAAGCAGATACGCCGATGCGCAAATAATAACGGAAAGCTATTCGGGAGCAAAGGAACGCCCTATATTTAATGACCTGCTTGACAGGCTGTCCTCCGATGATATTCTTGTGGTGACAAAGCTTGACCGCTTTTGCCGCACAACAAAGGAGGGACTTCAATATATTGACAGTCTTATGAATAAGGGTGTAAAAATACATATTTTGAATATGGGACTTATCGAGGACACACCAATGGGACGGTTGATTGTAACAAATCTGTTAGCTTTTGCGGAGTTTGAAAGAGCTATGATAATAGAACGCACGCAAAGCGGCAAGGCAATAGCAAAACAAAATCCCGACTTTAGGGAGGGCAGACCGCCCAAATACGGAAAAAGTCAAATTCAGCTTGCGCTTAGTCTGCTGGAACAGCACACCTACAAGGAGGTTGAAACAATGACGGGAATAAGCAAAAGTACGTTAATAAGAGCCAAAAGAAAGAATGAAGTTTCAACTTGATTTGATATAATCGTTACAGTTGCTTATATTTGTCGGCAAGACTATCTAAAATATCTAAAATTTTACCGCCTTAAACGGTAATAAAAAATCGAATATGAACCAATGCGTTTTTGGCTTACCTATGCGGTTTATAGGACTAAATGCAAACAGCACAACTAAAAGAAATACCATCTGATTTTTCCCAAAAACAGCTCTTAATCAGGGTGTCCACGGTTCGAGCCCGTGATGGCGTACCACAAAAAACGGCTTAAACACTTGGTTTGAGCCGTTTTTTTTCTTGAAAATTTTTCTCTTTCGGGTTATTCCCATACTGTTTTCAATTGTTAAATTTTATTTAATGTTCAACTGTTCCATCAGCGCGTTTTGCAGCACCTCCGAGAAGTTGACATTGCATTTTATGGCTCTTTCATTCAGCCATTCGGGAATAGTCAACGTCTTTTTTACCGCCTTTGAACCCGCCGTGTACATTTTCAAATCGCAATATATCGGTGCGGCAAAGCTGTTTTCTCCGCTTGCTGCAACATCCTTTAAGCTTGACGCTTTAGGTAAATCAAGACCTCTTTCGAGTACAGACTCCGCATATACGCCAAGTGCTTCCTGCGCCGAAGCGATGCACTCATCCATTGTATCGCCGTATGTTTGACATCCCTCCAAATCCGGAAACTCTGCCCATACGCCGCTGTCCTCCTCGTGAAAAATCGCGGGATATATCAACATCATAAAAACACCTCCGAATCACTTCAACCCCGTCCGCTTTAATATAGCATTAAGCAGACCTGTAGGCACATCTTTTCCGTGGACGGGAATGACCTCGGTTTTGCCGCCTTTTATCATAACGTGATGACTGCCCTTTATTCTGTCAATTTTCCACCCGTCCTTTAAAAGCAGCTTTACCAAGTCCTTATCTTTCATCCTCGTCACCTCAATCACATTATAACACGTATTATACGTATTTGTCAACACCGATTTCATCATGCCGATTCCAAAGCCGCGATTCTCTTTTCCAGCTCCAGTAGCTTATTATCATACTGTGTTTTCGGCTGACTTGTGTAGTTGGCATGCGGATGAGCGGTCATGTACGCCTTAACCTCGTCTGCTGTCATAGCGGAGCGCACAATCTTGAAATATCTGAGTCCCGTACCGATATTTTCAAGCAGTGTCGCCGTATAACCGCCGTCAACCTTAACATACGTGTCCTCCATAGCGTCACTCGTGTACTCATAGCCGTCCTCGTACCACGTTACGGTTTCCGCGCTTGTGTCAAACACCACCGCAAAATGGTGATACTTACCGTAATTTGAGCTGCCGCCCTGTGAGGCGAGCGGTATAACGTAATGTCCCGTTGTGTAGTCGCCCTCGGTCAGCTTTGTCGGATAAACGTGAGATGTACTGCTTTCGTCATACGTGACAAGGCGTATGCCGTCCTGTCCCTTTTGATGTATTTGCAGTACCCTGTTACTGCCTAATTGAAACAACACCGTTGAATCGTCATTGCTCGACTGCTGTTTTATTTTTGCGCAAAACAGTATCGTAAAGCTCGTAGACGTGTTAAATCCCGCATAGCTCGTGAGCGTTGTTGTTAATGCGCCCGTGGTTGAAGCAATACCGTCGTCCTCGATATTCGCGTCCGCTATGGTAAATCCCTTGCCGCTTTTAAGGTCGCACCATGTTCTGACGCTTCTTGCCGACGCCTTAAACAATGCCGTACCCGCGTTATCAACATTGGCGCAGTCAAGGTAGAAATCGCCCGTGTCCTCATCGGAATGGTATTCGGGATAATAGCCTTCAAGCTTTCGCGCGGACGTTTCGGATGTGATTGAGCTTCTAATAGCCGCCTCGGCTGTGCCTCTTGATGAAATCTCCTCTTCAAGGTCTGCTATAGACGCCATATTGTCAATGCAGTCCTCGTTTATGTAAGTAACACCGTCGCTTTGCAGACACACGGGCGAGTCTCCGCTTGCCAAAATAAGAGCCTTACCGTCCGATGTGAGCTTTATCACATACGACGTGCCGCCTGCGATTGATTGTACACTTGTGCCGTCCGAATTGTACGTAGACCACTCGTTCCCGTCCTCGTCCTTTATGGTGTCGTTGCCCTCGCCTGTCGCCGCCCAAACCTCGTCATTGCTTGACAGATAATATGTATTCCCGCTTGTGAGCGTGACCGTCACATCGGCAAGAACCACAAGGCTCGTAACCGAAGCCACCGAAAGCGCCGTAACCGGTATCGTCTCCGCGCCGCCCGACGAGCTTACGCGCTCCTTCAGCGCGGCAATTTCGGCGCTCATTTCCGTGTCAGCCGTCTCGCGCGACTCCGATTCCGCGTCGATATTCGCCTGCAACGCCGTGTCAGCCGCCGCGCGCGTCTCGCTCTCTCCGCTGAGACTGCTCTGTATTTCGGCGTCCGCCTTTTGGCGCAGATACGCCTCGCTTGTGACGCTCTCCTGCAAGGCGGTGTCAGCCGTTTCCCTTGCGGACGCCTCATCGTCAACCGCGTCCGCAAGCGAGTTATGCGCCTCCTGCACCTGCTCAAAATGAGATTTAACGGCTCTCCACCAAGCCTTAAGCCTCGTGGTGCCGCTGTATTCGTTAAAATCCAAGCTTAATTTCATTCAGTCATTCCTTTCTCTTTATCAATATATTGATTTTAAAGTAATCTTTATAATATATAAAAGCATGCCGTTATCTTTGTTTTTACAACGTTATAGC
>JAJQAT010000055.1 GCA_021203665.1 Bacillota bacterium | reverse complement strand
ATTGATATTATAACACACTTTTTACAATTTGAACAGCCTATTTTATTATTTTTTGGCTTTCGACCTGAATATAACGGATACAAGAAATCCGAATATCAGCGCCGCCGCTATTCCTCCCGCGGCGGCTGTAAAGCCGCCGGTAAATATTCCTATAAATCCGTCCTCGCTCACCGCCTTGCTTACACCCTTGCAGAGATTATATCCAAAGCCGGTAAGCGGCACCGTTGCTCCGGCGCCGGCGAAATTCACGAGCGGCTCGTATACGCCGATAAGCTGTAAAAATACTCCCGCGACCACAAATGTTACAAGTATTCTCGCCGGAGTGAGCTTTGTTTTGTCTATCAAAATCTGTCCGACAACGCATATAAGTCCGCCTATTATAAATGCCTTTATATAGTCCATTTCCCTCTCCTTTCAATTTTCTGTTACACGCTAATTCTCTATCACAATTGCATGGGCAATGGCGGGTATGCTTTCTCCCTGCTCCACCACCATCGGATTCATAAGCGCGCCCGTAGCCATCAGGAGTACCTTTTTCAGATTATGACGTTTGAGCTCCCTGTAGATATATCCGCAAAACACACTTCCGCAGCAGCCGCAGCCGCTTCCGCCCGCGTGAACGTCCTGTTCCTCAATCTCGTATATCATTTTGCCGCAATCTCTATGGTTTTCTCTTATGTCGAACCCCTCGTCAAGCATCAGCTCCTCAAGTATATCCGAGCCTATAATGCCGAGGTCGCCGGTCGCTATCATATCATAATCATCGGGCCGCGCGCCGGTATCGCGGAAATGCGCAATAAGCGTGTCAATAGCCGCCGGAGCCATTGCCGCGCCCATATTGCTTATATCCGTAACGCCCTTGTCTATGACCTTTCCGGTGGTTACATAGGTTATTCTCGGTCCGCTGCCCTTGCTTGAAAGCACCGCGCAGCCCGCGCCCGTAACGGTCCACTGCGCCGACGGTGTGCGCTGTCCTCCGTATTCAAGCGGGTTTCTGAATTGTCTTTCCGATGAGCAAAAGTGACTTGATGTAAGGCACATCGCGTAATCGGCATATCCGCCGTCCACCATCATACCTCCCACGGACATACTCTCGGTCATTGTGGAACAGGCTCCGTAAAGTCCCAAAAACGGTATGTCAAGGTCGCGCACGCTGTAATGCGCGCCCACGCATTGGTTGAGCAAATCTCCCGCGAGGATGTAATTTATATCGCTTTGCTTCAGCCTTGCCTTTTCAAGCGCGAGCAGGGCGGTTTGCCTTTGCAGGGCGCTTTCCGATTTTTCCCACGACTTTTCTCCGAGTGTGTCGTCCGTAAGGATTCTGTCAAAGGTATCCTTTAAAGGTCCCTTTCCCTCCTTAACTCCGACTATGGACGCTGTTTCCGTTATCACCGGCGCGTTTTCAAGCTTAACCGTTTGCTTTCCTATTCTGACACTCATAAAATCATCTCCTGTTTTTTGATTAGTTTTTGTTGTAAATGGTGATTTTATTCGATAAAAAATCCTGCGCAAAATATTATTTAAAAATTTTTATATAAAACTATTGACAAATATATGCTTATACCGTATAATGAACATATGAACAGTTATTCATACATTCATTCGAGGAGGTATAATTATGGAAAAGGATAATGTATGCCGCGCCGGTGAGCATCATCACGAGCATTCCGAATGCGGTCATGAGCATCACCATGAACACCATGAATGCGGTCATGAGCATCATCATGAGCATTCGGATTGCGGCTGCGGACATTCATGCTGCGGCTGCGGTCACGACCACGTGCATCCCGAGGGCAAGGCTCTCGTTATAAGATTGATTGCGGGAGGAGCTTTATTTATTGCCGCTCTGTTGTCCGAAAAATTTATATTGAACTTATGGAAATATACAGCGGATATTTTATTTATTGTTTCGTATTTAATTCTCGGATATGACATTTTGTGGCACGCAGTGAAAAACATATTCAAGGGACATCTGTTTGACGAAAACTTTCTTATGAGCGTCGCAAGCATCGGCGCGTTCATAATCGGCGAGCATCCCGAAGCGGTCGCGGTAATGCTTTTCTATCAAATCGGAGAGGCATTGCAGGAAAGGGCAACGGAAAAAAGCCGGAACTCTATTACGCAGCTTATGGATATACGTCCGGACTATGCCAACATAGAAAAGGACGGACAGCTTAAAAGAGTATCGCCCGAAAGCGTAAATATAGGCGACATAATAGTGGTAAAGCCCGGCGAAAAAATTCCGCTTGACGGAAGTATTTCGCAAGGCGAAACATACCTCGACATGGCGGCGCTTACGGGAGAAAGCGTACCGCGCCGCGCCGCCGAGGGCGACAGCGTGTTAAGCGGCAGCGTGAATACGGGTTCGCCCATTCATATAAGGGTTGAAAAGGAATTTTCCGAAAGCACCGTTTCAAAAATTCTCGAAATGACGGAGCACGCTCAAAGCAAAAAAGCGAAATCGGAAAAATTCATCACAGCATTCGCGAAATATTATACCCCGATAGTTGTGCTGCTTGCGGTAATCGTAATGTTTGTGCCTCCCCTGCTTTCGTTGGATGAATTTAAAACCTGGATTTACCGCGGACTTATATTCCTTGTGGTTTCCTGTCCGTGCGCGCTTGTGGTATCCATACCGTTGGGATTTTTCGCCGGAATAGGCTGCGCGTCCAAAAACGGAATACTCGTCAAGGGCGGCAACTGCCTGGAGGCTCTTTCAAAGCTAAGCACCGTTGTATTTGACAAAACCGGCACTCTTACGGAGGGCACATTTGCGGTAAATAAAATTTATTCGGAAATACCCGAGGATGAATTGATGAAATACGCGGCATACGCGGAATTTTATTCAACTCACCCTATCGCGGAATCCGTAAAGAGCGCCTACAATGGTAATATAGACGCTTCTCTCATTTCCGACTATACCGAAACAGCCGGAACGGGCATAAGCGCGGTCATAGACGGCAAGCGCGTTCTTGCCGGAAACGAACAGCTGATGTCGCAAAACAACATTCAATTTGTAAAATCCGATTTCCGCGGCAGCACGGTATATATATCCGTAGACGGCATATTCGTCGGCTATATAGGAATATCGGATAAGGTAAAAGCGGACAGTGCCTCGGCGGTAAACGGACTTAAAAGGCTCGGCATAAAATCCGTTATGTTCACCGGAGATATTAAGGAATCAGCCGATTACGTTTCAAATCAAATCGGAATTGAAACCGTATATTCGCAGCTGCTGCCGCAGGATAAGGTAAGCAAGCTGGAGGAAATTCTTTCCGCCAAGTCCGAAAAGAAAAGCGTCGCTTTCGTGGGCGACGGAATTAACGACGCTCCCGTTCTTATGCGCTCGGATATAGGTATCGCAATGGGCGGCATAGGCTCCGACAGCGCGATTGAGGCGGCTGATGTGGTGCTTATGACCGATGAGCCGTCAAAGCTCTGCTCCGCGGTTAAGATTTCCGCCAAAACAATGCGGATTATTAAGCAGAATATAATATTCGCGATAGGCATAAAGGTATTGGTTATGATTCTCAGCGTGCTGGGACTCAGCACGATGTGGCTCGCTATATTCGCGGACGTGGGCGTAGCGTTAATAGCTGTGGCAAATTCGCTCAGAGCGCTCTATTCGCCAAAAAAATAAAGGATAAATTAATAAAACCGCTCTTACGCGGACTGTGGAAAAAGTCGTAACGGTTTTTCCTACAGTCCGCTTTTTTTACGTTTTATTGTCTATAAATTTATTTTTCAGGAAAAAATTTGAAAAATATCTTGATTTTATTTACAGATTATGGTAATATTATGTAAGTACCGGAAATGTTTACATATTAACCGGTTCAGATTATGATTTTGTTATAGTTTTACGTATAGGAGGATTAATTTATGAACAACAAAATATCTGTTTTAATAGCAGACGACAATGAGGATCTTGTGACGGAATTATCACAGCACATCAACGAGCAATCCGATATGACGGTTATAGCCGCCGCGCACGACGGCAACGAAACATACGAGCTGATACTTGAAACCAAACCCGACGCGGTAATACTGGATTTGGTAATGCCAAAGCTCGACGGAATAGGAGTTTTAAAAAGGCTGCAAAATACGGTTCTTCCAAAAAAGCCGAAAATAATTGTATATTCCATTTCATCTATAGCTATTAATATGGCGTCATCGGTAAGCTCAAGCATAGATTATTGTCTTTTAAAGCCGCAGAGCGGTGAGCGCGTATGCGAGGTAATACGGGATATTGTTTTGGTTCCGACCGGTCCCGTGCCTGCCGCGCCGAAATCGCTTGCGGCGGCTCAAAGGAATGATGAGGTTGATTTGGAAACGGTCGTTACGGACTTTATTCACGAGCTTGGCGTGCCCGCGCATATAAAGGGTTATCAATATATCAGAAGCGCTATTATGATGGTTGTGGAAAATATGGACCTGCTTAATTTCATAACCAAGCAGCTTTATCCCGAAATAGCAAAGGCGTATAACACCACTGCCAGCCGAGTTGAAAGGGCAATCCGCCATTCGATAGAGGTGGCGTGGAGCAGGGGAAAGCCGGAAATTATGAACGAGATATTCGGGTATACAATTCATACCGGCAAGGGAAAGCCGACAAATTCGGAGTTTATCGCCATGGTGGCGGACAGAATAAGATTGACGCTTAAATAAACAATGTCATGGGTCGGGGCAAATTATTTGCCCCGACTTTATTTGTATAATTTATTAAATCATCGGCGCTTAATTCGGCTGAATACCGTGTCACGGTTTTTGAATGAGTAAACAAAATGTAAACAAACTGTTAGCCGAACAAAGTA
>JAJQAT010000049.1 GCA_021203665.1 Bacillota bacterium | reverse complement strand
GTATATTCTATCATATTTTATCGCTTTTAGCAATATTTATTTTGCATTCAGCACGGCGGCTATCGCGCGGGCGACGTACCTTGCGCCCTCCTTTGCCTGCGAAAGCGTGTTGCCGTTACTGCCCACCTCAAGAATAAGACTTCCCTTTGTCATATGCTCGTTAAAACGCTCCGTTCTTAAATTTATGGGCCGCATAAGTCCGGGATACATTATTTCCGCCGCGTTTTGTATTTTTGCCGCGAACGTCAAATTATCCTGCCAATTATCGTGCCAAAGCCCCATGCTGTTCGTTCCGACCACAAGCATTACCTGCGCCGCGGATATTCCGTTCTGCTCGCAGGTAACCGCGAGCTTTGAACCGTCCGAATACACAAACGCGTCCCTGTGTATATCAAGCACTATCTGTATCGACGGATTATTCGCAAGCTGCGTTTCTATTGTTGACAGCGCCCTTGTGTATGAGCCTTGATATGAGGGATAATCATGATAGGTGGTATCGTGAATTGTTTTTATGCCGTTTTCCTCAAGCACGGCGCATATCTCATTGCCGACGGCTATAACGTTTACAGCGTCGTCGATGCTTCTCTCCGTCTCTCCGTTCATCTGGTCGCCGTCGTAGCATTCTGTGGTATGGGTGTGTATCACAAGCACCTGCGCCTCCCCGCTGTTTACCTCAAACGGCAGCTCATTCGCGCATAGTGCGCTTAAATCAACATCATATTCGGTGGCGTTATTCATTTGCAAATTTACCGCCGTGTCAATCTGCTCCTTATCGGGCAGCGGCGGCTCGTAAATGGGCGTGTTCTCCGCCGTATCCTCCGCTGTTTCCCGCGGCATATCCTCCGCCGGCGTTTCCTCCGCCTCGTCAATCTCCTCCGGCTCCTCACCGGCGGAGGTTGTCCCGTCAAACACCGGAGAATATTCGCTTATGATTGTTTCGGGTTCATCTATGTCAAATCCGAGAATTTTGCTCAGCACGCTCTTTATATTAAGGCTCTTTTCCTCACCATTCGGCAGTCCCTCGGATAATATATCCTCATAAATATTGTCCTCCGTTTTAAACACGCTTACGGTTTTTTCCGGCATAAATTTCACTGCCGCCGCAAGTGCCGGCACGGAAAGACATACCGCGAAAAACACCGCAAGCTTTTTCTTGGTTATCACAACAGTTTTAAATTTCATTGGTTTTATCCCTTTCTATCGGTGCTATATTATGAATACGCTTAATTTTCTGAAATATGTTGAAAAAAGTTTAAAAAAATGCTTGCAATTGCCGCTCGGCTGTGGTATAATTTTGTAGTTATTACGGATAGTCCTCTGCCTGGGTCGGCACGAATGTCCTATATTATAAGGAGGAATTAATGATGAACACACAAGAAATCATTAACGCTTTGACAAAAGACCAAATCAGAACCGATTTGCCCGAGCTTGTTGTAGGTAACAATGTAAAGGTTTACCAGAAGATTGTCGAGGGTACACGTACAAGAACTCAGATGTTCGAGGGTACAATTATCAAGGTTCAGGGCGGCGGTATCGCCAAGACTTTCACCGTTAGACGTGTTTCTTACGGCGTAGGCGTGGAAAAAACATGGCCGGTCAACTCACCCAACATTGAAAGGATTGAGGTTTCAAGAAAGGGTAAGGTTAGACGTGCCAGACTTTATTATCTGCGCGACAGAGTCGGTAAAGCGGCAAAGGTTAAGGAAAGAATCTAATTTCCTTGCAGGATACCAAAAGGGACATTTATTGTCCCTTTTTTATCTTAAAATTAACATTTAATTCATTGCAAATTAATATTTAAATGGTATAATCTATATGTAATTATAAATTTGGAGGGATGAATCATGGGAGAACCGGAAGAGAAAAAAGATGATTTAAAGGAAACCGCGCAGGGTAAGAAAAAGGTAAGCCTTGCCAAGGAAATATGGGAATGGGTTTACACGCTCGCAATCGCTGTAGCCATAGCGCTGCTTATCAAAGGATTTATCTTTGATATAGTAAGAGTGGACGGCTCAAGTATGTTCCCTACGCTTGTCGATAACGACAGGCTCATCGTCACAAAGCTCGGATATACTCCGGAGCAGGGCGATATAATCATACTCGACAG
Source organism: Bacillota bacterium (assembly GCA_021203665.1). Lineage (GTDB taxonomy): Bacteria > Bacillota > Clostridia > UBA1381 > UBA1381 > Hominilimicola. The sequence goes on along the minus strand of JAJQAT010000049.1, from coordinate 2,711 downwards.
CGAGTATAAAAACCGCGAGGAATACTACGACGAGCTTGCAGAGGAAAAGGGCAAGGATGAGCTTTCAGTTATAGATAAGCTGCTTGCTCAAAGCGATATGCCCTCGGATTTACAAAAAAAATATTACGTAAAAAGAATAATCGCTATGCCCGGTCAAACGGTTGACCTCGTGGACGGAAAGGTCTATGTGGACGGCGAGCTGCTTGACGAGCCGTATTACGACGGCACAACGTACTCGATTGACACCACTGTTGAATATCCGATAACGGTCGATGAGGACTGCGTGTTCGTAATGGGCGACAACAGAGCCCACAGCAAGGACAGCCGCTCCTCGGAGCTTGGTCAGGTTCCTTTCAAGGCTATTCTCGGCAAGTCGCAGATACGTATATGGCCGCTTACCGATATAGGCGTTACAAGATAGTTTAGAGGTACTTATGCAAAATTTACAATGGTATCCGGGACATATGGCTAAAACGCGCCGTATGATTGAGGATAATCTGAAGCTTATAGATGTCGTTGTCGAAATACTCGACGCGCGTATTCCCTTTTCGGGACGCAATCCGAATTTTGACGACATTATCAAAAACAAGCCTCGTCTGCTTGTGCTTAACAAATCGGATTTGGCGGACAAAAAGCGCACAAGGCTCTGGATTGAATGGTACGCGGAGCGGGGATTAAGGGTTATCCCGATAAGCTGTACCACCGGTATGGGAATTAATACCGTGCTTGCGGAGGCAAGAGCGCTTATTCAAGACAAAATAGACCGCGAAAAGGAAAAGGGCAGAAACCGTACTTTAAAAATAATGATGGTCGGCATACCGAATGTCGGCAAGTCAAGCCTGATAAACAGGCTCATCGGAAAAGCAAGCACGAAAACAGGCGACAAGCCCGGCGTAACGCGCGGCAAGCAATGGCTGCGTATCAAGGGCGACGCGGAGCTGCTTGACACGCCCGGTATCCTTCCTCCGAAATTTGAGGACCAGGAGGTTGCCGTGCGTCTTGCTTTCACCGGTGCTATACGCGATGAAATAATGAACACCGAATTGCTCGCCTATTCCCTATGCGATTATCTCCGCGATAACTACGCGGACGAGCTTTGCGCCCGTTACAAGCTTGACGGTGACATCGCTCCTCTCAAGGGATATGAAATTCTTGAAAAAATAGGCAAAAAACGCGGTTTTGTCATTTCAGGCGGAGAGGTCGATATGGAAAGAGCCGCGAATATGATTCTTGACGAGCTCAGAGGCGCGAAAATAGGAAATATAACTCTTGAAATACCGGATGATTTTTAGGTAAAAATTTAAGGCTGTAAACACCGTTAAGGGTTGTTTACAGCCTTTTTATTCAGCCGGCGTATCTCCAGCCGCCGAATTTTGTTATGTCCTCGCCGGATATTTTATCCGCGCCTCTGCCTATGAAGCCGATAATTTCACTTTTATCGCGCAATGTTATTCTTCCCAAACCGAGCGGAGCCGGAATACAGCTCATAAAATCGCAAAGCCTGTTCTTGGGTATGCTCCAAACCTCAACCTCTATTTCATTTCCGTTATCGGAAGCGGCAAGATACGGCTTCGGCGGATTGGTATTCATTCTGTACATTTTATAGTTATTCGATGTTTTATCCGTTCTTACAAATTTCGCGTCAACGGACTTAAGCTGATATTCAAGCGCGTATCCGCGCATATGCAGTCCGCAAACGGCTATTTCCACTCTTTCCGATTTTACAAAGCCTTCGGCAAAGCCCTTTAGGTAGTCCTCGTTGTCGCAAAGAGAGAACGCCGTTATGCCGAACGGCAAGCTTTCCGCGGCGTTTTCCGCGGGAAGAGCTATTGCCGCCAAATCAAGCAAATTGCAGTGGTTTGTGTATCTGCCCATATCGTTATTGGTTTCAATCGGATTCGCGCGCACCTCCCCGCGCGTCCATGTGCCTCCGCAGGTCGGCATTATTATAACCGCGTCGGCAAGCTTTTCTCTTACCTCCTTTTTATACCTCTGGAGCTTATGCATCGCCTGAAATACCGACGCGGCGTCATACTCGCTCTTGCACGCGCCTTTAAGAATGGTTTCCGTCACGGGGAACACCTCGCCGCTGTGCGATGTCACAAATTCCTTTAAATCCGCCCACCGCTCGGCAACCCACGGTCCGCCGTAAAGTAGCGACGCCGCCGCGGAGTATATTTCTCCGTTGTCGTATTTGATTTGAGCGCCCGTTTCCTTTATTCTTGAAACAGATTTCTCCCACGCGCTTTTGTACTCGTTTTTATAGGCTCCGTAAAATTCGGGATTTTCAAGTATATATATCGTTTTCGGCATTTCCGGCTTGGGCGCTTTAAAGCTTCGGCTCCATTTGTCAATCTCGCTTTTCCCTCTTGCCGCGCGGTCAACGCGGTACGCGTCGTCAATATTGTTCGCAAACACCGTTATACAGTCAAGACTTGCGCACGCCGGAACAAGTCCCGCGCTGCTCCACGCGCCGATGCTCGGCTTGTAGCCGACAAGATTATTCAGCGCCGCCGGAACTCTGCCCGAGCCCGCCGTGTCCGTGCCCAAAGAAAACGCCACAAGTCCGAGCGCGACCGCGACAGCGGAGCCGGAGCTTGACCCGCCGCTTATAAGCTCGGGTTTTAGGCTGTTATGTACCTCGCCGTAAGGACTTTGTACAGTGTAGTAACATAGTATACAGGTATGCAAGGACATAGTATACAGATTTA
>JAJQAT010000128.1 GCA_021203665.1 Bacillota bacterium | reverse complement strand
GAAACAAAGATTACAGGGATTGATTGCGGGTATAGCAATCGGGGCAATATGCGCGAGCGGAATCGCTTATGCCAAAAGCGCGACGCAGACTATTGAGGTGACATATGACAATATCAAGGTTTATAAGGACAATGTCTTATGTGATCTAAAGGATGCGAACGGCAACACGATTGAGCCGTTTATTTACAACGGCACAACCTATATGCCGGTGCGCGGTGTCGCAAGTGCGGTAGGCATGGATGTTACATGGGACGGTACAAATAAAGGCGTGTATTTGTGGGACGAGCAGGTCGCGAGCAACACATATTTAATGGACGTATGTCCGCCGTATGAAAACTCAATAAACTATAAAGAATATTTGCCGACAAGCGGCAACAGCTTTTCAATGGCCGGCGAAAAATACAGCAATGGTTTTACGCTTACCGCTATTGCTGATTGCTATGCCTTGTTTAATTTAAACGGTAAATATTCTTCAATCGAACTTACAGTGGGATGCGCGGATTCCAACAGCTCGGATGCTACGGGCACTGTTTCCTTTATAGTTGATGGAGAACTCATAAAAACGGTTGACATTGATACGGAAATGCTTCCGCAAAAGATATCAATTCCCCTCAACTATGGATTGCAAATGAAGGTTGTTGCAACCGGCGGAAGTACTTGGCATTGCTTAGGTGTTGGTCTTGCCAATATTATTGTAAAATAGAAATAGAATAGCTGTTAAATAACAAAGTCCAAAATGAAATTACTCACCTCCAAACTTCGGAGGTGAGTTTTTCAATCGCTCAATTTTCGCTCAATCCGCGCTCAATGAGCCGCTTGCCAAACGCGCCGCATGAGCGTGAATATAATATTTATCTTGTAGAAATAAAAAAGGAGCGGATACCGACTGTCTCCTAACACATATAACTCATATGGCGGTGGACAGCGGCTCAAATTCCGCTCCCGATATTATTATATCCAATTACGATAAAAAGTCAAGGGGTTCGACTGCCTCTTTGCAGTTTTATATTAAGCAGCGTCCTGTACGGCACGTGACCCGCGGATACCGCGCCCGGGCTTATCCCCGGCTTATTTGCGCCGTGGAAATCACTTCCGCCCGACTCGACAAGACCTGTCTTTTTACAGATTTCGCGGCACATTTCGGAAAATTCCCTTGTGTAGCTGTTATACATACACTCCGCGCCGTCAAGCCCGTACTCCTTAAGCTCGCTAAGCAGGGCGTAAAGCTCGCCGTAATCCTCGGTTATATACACGGGGTGCGCCAAAATCGCGGTGCCTCCCGCCGATTTTATCATTTTTATGCTTTCCTCGGGCGAATATGTGACGCGCTCCGCATAGCAGCTTTTTCCCTTTTTCAGGTATTTCGCGAACGCCTCGTCTATGGAGCTTACGCAGCCCTTATTCACCATCGCTCGGGCAATGTGCGCTCTGCCCTTGGAGCGCATATCCTCGCCCGCAGAAATTATATCCCGCTCCGTTATGTCCATTCCGTTCCTTTGCAAAAGCTCAAGAACGGCGCGGTTTCTTATTTCCCTGGCATTTTTGAGGACGCCGAGCTTTTCCGCAAGAAAGGCGTTGTTTTCGTCCACGAAAAGTCCGAGTATGTGCATCTGCTTATGATACCGCGCGCTTATTTCCACGCCCGATATACCCTCTATTCCGTACTCGGCGCAGGCGGCGTGAAACTCGCTCAAGCCGTCCGTTGTGTCGTGGTCGGTAAGCGCGACGGCGCTAAGTCCCGCCTCATACGCCGCCTTTACAAGCTCGGACGGCGTAAGGGTACCGTCCGACGCGGTCGAATGAGTATGCAAATCAATTTTATCTGTCATTTATAAGTCCCTGCAGCTCAGCCATAAAGGTATCAATATTATCAAAGCTCTTATATACGGACGCGAAACGCACATACGCTACCTCGTCAAGCTTTTTCAGCTTTTCCATGACCTTTTCGCCAATCATTGTGCTTTCTATCTCGCGCGTCATGGATTGATAAAGCTCGCTTTCTATAGCGTCCGCGACCTCCTCCATCTGCGACAAGGAAATAGGACGCTTTTCGCAGGCTGTGATTATTCCTTTCAATATTTTTCCTCTGTCATATTGTTGACGGGACTGATCCTTTTTTATAACAACAAGCGATATTGCCTCAAGCTTTTCATAAGTGGTAAAACGCTTTCGGCACTTTAAGCATTCGCGTCTGCGCCTTATGGAATTACTTTCCTCGGTAGGTCTTGAGTCAATAACCTTGCTCTCCCCAAATCCGCAATATGGACATTTCATTTTAATCCTCCGTTCCGCCGCCAAAACCGGCACACATCATAACATGAAAAAGAAGCAATGTCTTATTTTTCGCGTTAAATTCCTCTATTTGTATTACCATACATCTATTATACATTATATGGATTGATTTTTCAAGTTAATTTTCAAGTTAATTTTTCAATATCCGTATCAAAAAGCCTCACCAAAACAAGGTCCTCCCCTACCGCCTCTATCGCGCTCCACGGAATGATAAGCTCGCCGCCCAAAAGGCGGCGGAGCATACATCCCTTTCTCGGAACGATTATAGCCTCTATGCTTCCCGTGCTTTCGCTTATCTCAACATCGCGTATATATCCCAGCCTTTCCGCCGTTTTTATATTTACGACCTCCTTTTGTCTGAGATTATATCCTCTGAACATACGCACCACCTCGATTATGTATATGCGCCGTTAAGCAAAAAAAGAAGACGGATTATCGGCAAATAATCCGTCTTTGATTTTCAATAAGGGGCTTTGCCCCGTCATTCAACGTTTCAGCGGCGGATAGTTGACTTGCTTGCAAATCAACGCCGCCGCTGAAAAAAGTAAGTGGAACCCGCCGCCTATAGAGGCGGGGGACATCTTACTTTTAGCTATTATTCAAGACTGACCGTCGGCGGAATTTGTCCGCTGTAAACCGGTACGTCAAACGAAAGCACCGCGTCGCCGAACGCCGAGAATATCTTTTCTATGCTTACAGCCTGCTTGACCGCCCAGCTTACGTCCGTAGCGTACTGATGCTCGCCCGGATTTGCCGGATTCCAACGCATCTTATAGAGCGTGTTCTGACGGTACTCGGAATTATTTATATAATTCTCGCTTATCCACTTTGCGCCGCCTCTTATCGCCTGTTCAACGCTGGTCCAGCCCTCGGAATATGCCTTTTTCGAGCCGTATCCCACGGCGTCGGAATCGTACGCGCCTATTCCGAATACGTTGTACACGGTTGTGCCGTTCACATTAACTCCGGTTGCGAGCCGCGAGGTGCCGTTGCCGGACTCCAGGCACGCGTGAGCCACAAGGTATACCTCGCTTACGTTATACTCCTTTGCCGCCTCGATAAACACGGCTCCCATACCCTTTAAAACGCCCTTATCTGCAAGATACGCGTTCAGAGTTTCCTCGCTGACATTATTCGAGCTTGACAGGTCAAGGAATTGATATTTATACGCGTCCGTATAATAATTGTTCGGATTCATATATTCCGCGGTTTCCGCCTCGGTCGCGGCGGTGGTTCCGCTCGTTCTCCACATAGTAGCGGAGCCGGTTTCCATTTGCAGTCTTATCGCCTGCGGGAACGTGGTGCTGTACGACGTGTACGTAACCTTGCCCTCCGACGAAAGCGCGGGTACGTCCTCATTTAGGTCAAACGGGTCCTTTTCGTCCGTCGCCGCAACCTCCACGCCAAAGGTCTGCTTTACGCCGTTCACGGACTCGACCGTGATATTCGCCGTGCCCTCGCCTATGCCGCGTATAAGTCCGGTCTGGCTGACCGTCGCGACCTCCTCGTTATCGCTTGACCACGTAAGCGTCTTATTTTTCGCGTTCGACGGCGAAACGGTCACTATGGCGTTAATGCGTTCGCCGACCCTGATTTGCATATCCGCCGTGTTTTGAACGGAAACGGTTTCAACGTCAACGGTCGGATTTACCACGTTTACAAAGCATTTTGCTTGGAACTCGCCATCCTCCGTGGTGGCGGTAACCTCCGTCATACCGACGCTGACGGGCTTTACGTGTCCGGAAGAGTCAACCCGCGCGATTTTTGTGTTCTTTGATTCCCATATTATATTCCGGTTTGTCGCGTTTTCCGGGAACACCTGCGCCTCAAGCAGTCTGCCGCTGCCGTCCGTATACAATGTGATTGTGGTTGTGGGCAGGAATATGCCGCTTACCGGCTGTCTTACGGCAAGGCTCGCCTCGGATGTCTTTGAGTATGCCTCAAGATTTGCCGTCAGGGTGACCTCGCCCGGATTTGTCGCCGTGATGTTTCCCTCATCGTCTATCTTTGCGACCTCCTCGTCCGAGGATTCCCACGTTACTTCACTGTTTTCCAGATTTATCGGATATACCGTCGCCTTTATGCGCGCCTGCGCCGTGCCGTCCGCAAGGTCAACCGCGCCGTCGTCCCAGCTCAAATGCAATGCTATATGCGTCTTTTCGCTGTGGTCAAAGGTGGAATAATTTTGAAGCACCATTCCAAATTCGACGCTGTCGTCGCCCTCGGTGTAATAATCCGAATTTACGGCGATTTTCCGCGTACCGATAAGAAGAACCGCAAGCGCCAAAGCACACGCGGCGGCGGGAATAATTATCTTCAAACGGCGCTCCTTTACGTATGAGAATATCTTTTTTCTCCATACGGGGAATGTCATGTACGCGAATCTGTAAAACGCCTTATTTTCGCAAAGCTTTTTCCACAACATTTTAAACGGCTTTGAAACGCCTTTGAGGGCGGCTTTGAAAAACGTACAAATACGCGTCCAAGCCTTTCTCAAGAGCAAAAACAGTCCGTTATTATTCGGTTTTATAT
>JAJQAT010000093.1 GCA_021203665.1 Bacillota bacterium | reverse complement strand
AATAAAAGCTCTTTTTTTTTTATGCTTGAAAAGAATGAGCTGATTTATATAAATGCGGAGGTGTTAAAGATGAGAGTTAAAATCACATTGGCGTGTACAGAATGCAAGCAGAGAAACTATAACACAATGAAGAATAAGAAGAATGACCCTGACAGACTTGAAATGAATAAGTATTGTAAGTTCTGCAGAAAGCACACTCTTCACAAGGAAACCAAATAATTTTTGATTGAGTAAGGATGTGTAAAAATGGCTGATACAAATTTATCAAAGACAAAGAAAGCAAGCTTTGGCACAAGAGTAAAGAGATTTTTCAAGGAAACCAAGGCGGAGCTTAAAAAGGTCACATGGCCTACAAAGGAACAGCTTATCCATAACACGGGCGTAATTATTGTTTTCATTATAATAGTTACGATTATTCTGTCGGTGCTTGACGCGGCTTTTGCGGAATTGTTCCAACTGTTGACTAACATATTATAAATTATAAAAGATTTATTGTTAGGGAAGGAGAACGGTTATGGCAGAAGACGCAAAATGGTATGTAGCACACACATATTCCGGTTATGAGAACAAGGTTAAAGCCAATATAGAGAAGTCTGTTGAAAACCGCGGAATGCAGGATTTAATTTTGGATGTCAGAGTGCCTACCGAGGATGTAATTGAGGAAAAGGGAAACGAAAAAAAGGTCGTTAAGCGCAAAATTTTTCCGGGTTATGTCGTCGTGAAGATGGTCATGACGGATGAAAGCTGGTATATTGTAAGAAATACCCGCGGCGTTACGGGCTTTGTCGGTCCGGGCTCCAAGCCGGTTCCGCTTTCCGACGCGGAGGTGGAACGCATGGGCGTCGAAGTGATACGCATGAAGGATATTGACTTTACGGTAGGAGACGCTGTTTCGATTAAATCAGGTCCTATGGAGGGCTTTTCGGGTAAGGTTACGAGCATTAATAATGAAACGCGCAAGGTCAATGTTGCCGTTTCGATGTTCGGACGCGAAACTCCGGTTGAAATTGACTATACCCAGATTGAGCATATGGAATAGTCGGTTAATTTATTTATGATATAGACGGGTTTTCCGTGTATATATCCCTCTGGTAACAGTGGGAGGGCTTTATGCCCGCAATTACCACATTCATATAGCGTAAAGCTATAATTTTTCAAGGAGGTGGCCATTATGGCACAAAAGGTTGCAGGTTATATCAAATTACAAATTCCTGCCGGCAAAGCAACTCCGGCGCCGCCGGTCGGACCGGCTCTCGGTCAGCACGGCGTAAACATTATGCAGTTTGCAAAGGAATTTAACGAAAGAACAGCAAAGGACGCGGGTCTTATCATCCCCGTAGTTATTACGGTATACGCGGACCGTTCTTTCTCATTCGTAACAAAAACACCGCCGGCTGCGGTTCTTATCAAGAAGGCTTGTAAGATTCAGAGCGGCTCGGGTGTTCCCAACAAGACAAAGGTAGCCACAATTTCAAAAGCTGATCTTCAGGCTATCGCAGAGCAGAAGATGCCTGACCTTAACGCGGCAAGCGTAGAGGCGGCTATGAGTATGATCGCAGGTACTTGCAGAAGTATGGGCGTTCTTATCGGTGACTGATTTGTTAAGATAAGTGGGAGAGAAAGAAATCTCGTTTGACCACGAAGGAGGATACGAAATGTTTAGAGGAAAGAAATATCAAGAAAGCGTAAAGCTTGTTGAAAAATCAAAGCTTTATGACACAAATGAGGCAATGGGCCTTATCACAAAAACAGCAAAGGCTAAGTTTGATGAAACCGTTGAGGCTCATATCAGACTCGGCGTTGACTCAAGACACGCTGACCAGCAGGTCAGAGGTGCGATAGTACTTCCGCATGGTACAGGCAAAACCGCAAAGGTTTTGGTATTCGCAAAGGGACCCAAGGCAGACGAGGCGCAGGCTGCGGGCGCGGACTACGTTGGAGACGCAGACCTTGTAGCTAAAATTCAGGGCGAAAACTGGTTCGATTTTGACGTTGTTGTCGCTACGCCGGATATGATGGGCGTTGTCGGCCGTTTGGGTAAGGTGCTCGGTCCTAAGGGACTTATGCCGTCGCCTAAGGCAGGCACTGTAACAATGGACGTTACAAAGGCTGTTAATGAAATTAAGGCAGGTAAGATTGAGTACAGACTTGACAAGACCAATATCATTCACTGCCCGATAGGCAAGGCATCATTCGGAGCCGAAAAGCTTCAGGAAAACTTTAACGCGCTCCTAAACGCGATTATTAAGGCTAAGCCGGCTGCCGCAAAGGGTCAGTATTTGAGAAGCGTTGTTGTAGCATCAACAATGGGACCGGGTATAAAGATTAATCCGGCAAAGTTAGGCTAAAAAAATGCCGTATTTGCCGCATTTCACGCTTTTTCAAGCCTTGACGTACAAATGTACGCCGGCGGCTTTCAAAAACGCAAACTGCGAACAAATCCGAACATTTTTTTAAAAAATGACGTATTTGCCCATATTCCACTGTTTTCGCTGCTCTGAAGTATAGGTGCCGCCAAGATGGGCGGACGTTTTTCGACAAATTGTCGAAAAACGGCTTTTGCCAAGGGCAAAAGCACTGACGGGAGTACGTCGTCGCAGCTCAAACAGCAGACTATGAACAAATCTGAGAATTTTTAAAAATGCCGTATTTGCCGCATTTCACTGCGGACAATATTAAAATGACATGAAAACACCGCCAAATTGGGCGGTGTTTTTTGTTTTCGCAAAAGGCTCGCGGCCGCATCCGCGTCATTTGACAGAATTAATGAGGAATGATATAATTATACATATATTGCGAAGATTGGGTTACAAAAAAATCAATGAAACCCTTTGCGGCTTTGAAAGGTATTATATACGGAGGGAAAATGAAGAAAAAGCTTATAATTGCAGCTGTTGTTATCATTGCAGCTGCGGGTATTTTAAAATTAAACAGTTTGTTTTGGATTACACCGACACGAAGCTCATCAAATAACTTACGAATAGTGCCGGTTGATTTATCCAGGCATGTAACAATTACGTTAAAGCATTATGTCAATGATGTGCATATAAATGATTACGTTCTTGATATAAAAGACGGAATTCACAGACAGGAAATTCAAACATATGATTTGCCCCAATTAGATGAGGGAAGCGTTGATCTAACCATAACGTTTGATGAGAGGATCGACAGTGAAAGCAATGTCGGCGATGTCAGCAGTATCACCGCGCATTATTCACAGGCTCAGGATTTATACCGAAACGGATTATTGATATATTACACAGATAACGACAGCGAGCATTCAATGGTTGACAGAAAAGAGCTTTACGAACAATATGTATATTTGGTATCCGGAACGGATAAAAAGTGCTATACAAAAGAAACAATAAGCGATGAATGGCTGACCTTAACAGATGCGCCCGCAATGAAAATTATTTGTGCAAAAGAGCCGGCACCGTATATTGTCGGCTACCCTTATTGGAAGGATAATGAATGGGTAATTGATACGGATTCGGCAAAATAGCGAAAACAGTAATATATACGATGAACAGACTGTATATGTGGATTTATTGATATGAAAAAGAAATAAAATCAACAACCGCATATAAAACCACACAAAAAAGGAGTGAATCACATTGAAAAAATAACAGCCGCGGCTTTAGCGGTGATGCTGATGTTTCCCGCAGCGGCATACGCGGCGGAAGACGGGGATATTTATCACAGCACAATAAACACCGATTGGGAAGAGGATATTTATTGTGTGGTGAAAACCGACGGAACGTTATACAAAATACCGCATACAGAAAATACGGTTGAGGTGTCTTTGAATGAAATGATTTCAACGCAGGTCACGGATAATGTCATAAGCTGCGAAGGCTCATACGTTTTAAAAGAGGACGGCACCGTTTGGGAATTTGATGAAACAACAGGCGGCTTTGATAAGATAACAGACGACGTAAAAGAAATTGCCTGCGGCGGCTCGCACGCTCTTTTTGTGAAAAACGACAATACGCTTTGGGGTGTCGGAGATAACTCATGCGGACAGCTGGCGCAGGGTGAAATGGACAAACCTCTTGAGGAACAAATACAGGAGGACTTAAAGTATAAAAACGAAACAAAGTGCGCGCCCGAAAAAATCGAAGAACCTGTCAAAATAATGGAAAATGTTAAATCCGCTGCTGCGTATGGAACGGTCAGCGTTGTGTTGAAAACCGACGGTACTGTTTGGACATTCGGAGCCGACACGGGCGGCGGAGCCTTAGGCATAGGCGGCAGATGGCTGGTAAACAACGAGCCTACTCAAATTTTGTCGAACATTAAGGATATATTTGTACAGGGAGAAGCGGGATTTGCGGTTGATAATGATGACACCCTATGGCGTTGGGGCTCAAACTATGCGGGATATGCGGGCGGAAATCCTTATGACCGATTAACTCCGGAAAAGTATATGGAAAATGTTAAATATGCGTCCAATATGTCGGGGTACAACTTGATTATAAAGACGGATAACAGCCTTTGGATATACGGCGACACGGACGCCGATAACGGAGATATAGGATATTCATCGTCGGAGGAGCCTTTCAAATTAGCTGATGATGCAGTGTGCGCTTTGGGACTGAATGAATATTTTTTGACAGAATACGAAAATGACCGAATACTTGTTTTGCAAACAAACGGCGATTTAATGCTTTACGCAATACCGATGCTTGAGGATAAGGAGCCGTATTTAATCGGAAAGGTTACGGGTAATGTTCGATTGCCGAATGAGATTCCGGCGAGCATTAATTTTACCGACATAACCGACAAGTCTGACGAGGCTCAAAAAGCCGTGAACGCGCTTACGCGGGCGGGGATTATT
>JAJQAT010000241.1 GCA_021203665.1 Bacillota bacterium | reverse complement strand
ATATAGTCTTATATCCCATATCCTTTGCCGCGGACAGCACTCTTTCACTGTATTCTCCCTCGGGCGGGCGCATATATTTCATGGTCACTCCGTACATTTCCTCGCAGGTTTTATTAAGCTCGGAAAGCTCGCTTTGAACCGTCTCGACGGATTGCTCGGGCAAATTGAGGTGATTTACCGTATGATTTCCCAGAATATGCCCGTCGTCTATCATTCTTTGCACAAGCTCTGTCTGATTTTCCAGATACGGTCCGGTCACAAAAAATGCCGCCGGCGTGCCGGTTTCATCAAGCACGTCGAGTATTTTTGAGGTGTACCCGTTTTCATATCCCTCGTCAAAGGTGAGGTACAGCGTTTTGGGGGAATTTTCATCCATGTAATAGCAATCGTATTTGCTGAAAAGCGCCTTTTGCGCGCTCGGTATTTCCGGCGCGGCGCCCTTTTTTCGCACAAAGCCCCAGCCTGTTCCCTCGCCGCTGAGCTGCTCATAGGGTACGCTTTCCTCTCCGTTCATTGTTTCGGCGGAGTTTGAACAGCCGCCAATCAGCATAACCGCGCATAAAATCGGTATTATCGCTTTTTTCATATTACCGCACAGCCTTTCCGCCCGCAAAATTATCTCCGATACCTATCCGCGGGCGGCGATAGGCTCGGAACCGGTTAATTTTTTTGCATAATATTACATATTAAATGTTAAAATAATGTTGAATTTTAATGAACTTTGGTATATAATAAGTATATATAGGTTTATTGGGGGGATTATTATGTCTACAGCAAGTGATTTTGAACGTAACAGACGCGCCCGCAGACGGCGCGCGCGTCTCAGAAAAAAACGCATACGCGCGGCGATTATTCTTATTGCGTTTATCGCGGTTATAATTATAGTCTGCGTCGCGGTTTCAAACTGTAAAAATAACGGCGAACAGATAGATGCTGCGGAAGCCACTCTTTCACCGGAGGAGCTTGTTCCCACGCCCATACCGGCGGAAAGCACGCTCGCGATTCCCGACCCGTCAGAGGAGAATAATTTACTGCAAATCATCGCCGACGCGGGACAGACGAAGTACTGCTATCTTACCTTTGACGACGGTCCGACGGAGGAGATAGCGCCGCAAATTCTCGACGTTCTGCGCCGATACAATGTAAAAGCCACGTTCTTTGAGGTGGGTTCTCTTATAGAGTCCAACCCCGACATCGCGAGGCGCGTATACGAGGAGGGGCATCTTATTGCCAACCACTCATACGGACATAACTATGAGAAATTATATGCGTCAACCGACAGCTTTATTACCGATATATTGCAGTGCGAAAGCGCGATAGCAAGCGTCACGGACGGCGAGGTGCCGTTCCGTCTTATACGCTTCCCCGGCGGCAGCTATGAGGAGGGCGATTACGCGTCAATCAAGCAGGACTGCATACAGACTTTGAGGGATAACAATTACTATTATATAAACTGGAACTGCGCCAACGGCGACGCTCAGGGCAAAACCAAGGATGCCGAGGACCTGCTCGAATTCCTCAAGGAAAGCTCGGCGGGCTACAACAACCTAATAGTCCTCATGCACGACGCGTCATCAAAGCAGTCAACGGTTGACGCGCTTGGTTCGATTATAGAGTATCTGAGCGGCGAGGGATATACATTCCACCGTCTTGACGATATTGACTATCAGGGCAGTAAATCATCAGCGCAAACCGCAAGCGCGTCCGGCAGCGAAAGCGAGGAGTCATCGACAACAAGCTCGTCAAGCGGCGAAAGCGTAACATCATCGTCAACCGGCACGAGCGCTTCATCATCGAGCGGTTCAACGTCAAGCAGCTCTTCAACGGACGAGGATTCATCGTCCGACGAGGAAAGCACCGGCGATTCCTCGAATGAAGAGGACGAGGATGCAGCAGAAACGGAAGAGCCCGAGGAGGCAACGCCCCGTCCCACCGCGGTACCCGCGTCAACGGGAGCGATTGTAATTCAATAGCATAACAAAAAGGAGTTGGCAGCCAACTCCTTTTTATTTATCTGTATTTAATTTACATATCCATTTCAACGACCTTGCCGCATTCCATGGATTTCTTTACGTCCACAATGCGTTGGTTTTCCGAGCCGCGGAATTTCAGCTTTAAATTTTTCTTCTCGTCTATAAACTCGCCGTCCACCAGCACGTCTATATTTTCAAGTATATCAGCCGCGTCCTTAATCAGCTCCTCAAATTTAAATCCGCTGTAGCACCATATTGTTTTATCGGGATAACGCGCCCTCACCTTACGGAGAAGACTGCGGACGGTTTCTCTGTTCTCCTTCTCAAAGGGTTCCCCGCCCAAAAGGCTGAATCCCTCTATATAGCTCTTGTCAAGACCCTCGAAAATTTTATTCTCCGTGTCGAGGTCGAATTTATCGCCGTAATTGAAGTCCCACGTTTCACTGTTAAAGCAATTTTTGCAGTGGCGGCGGCATCCGCTTACGAAAAGCGACACCCTGACGCCCGGACCGTTCGCTATGTCCGTCATTTTTATAGCTGCGTAATTCATATTTTCTCCTTACAGATGCAGAACACGGCTCTTTATTTCCATCGTCTTGCCCGTATTCCAGAAATTCTCGCCCAAATATCCGCACGTGCGGCGCGTAACGCTGAGCTTGTTATGGTCCTTATTGTGACACTGCGGGCATTCCCATTCCAAATCGTCGTTTATTATTATCTCGCCGTCAAAGCCGCACTGCTGACAGTAATCGGATTTTGTGTTAAATTCGCCGTACTGTATATTGTCGTATATATACTTCACAAGCGTTTCCAGCGCGGGAAGATTATTCTGCATATTCGGTATCTCCACATACGAAATGGCTCCGCCGAGCGAAATACTCTGAAATTCGTTCTCGATGTCGAATTTATCGAACGCGTTTATCTTTTCCCTAACGTCAACGTGATATGAATTTGTGTAATATCCCTTGTCGGTCACGTTCTCGATAATACCGTATTTTTCGTGGTCGATTTTCGCGAAACGGTAGCACAGGGTTTCGGCGGGTGTTCCGTAAAGCGCGAAGCCTATTCCGGTTTCCTTTTTCCACTCGTTTACCTTGTCGCGCATATGATTCATAACCTTAAGCGCAAATTCCTTGCCCTTTCCGTGGGTTTGGCTCTCGCCCGTCATAAGATAGGTAAGCTCGTAAAGTCCTATATATCCCAGCGAAATTGAGGAATATCCGCCGTGGAGGTACTTGTCAATCTTTTCGCCCTTGCCCAGTCTCGCTATCGCTCCGTACTGCCAGTGTATCGGGCTTACGTCCGAAAGAGTACCCTCAAGAGCCTTATGGCGGCACATAAGCGCCTCATAGCAAAGCTGAAGTCTTTCATCGAACATTTTCCAGAATTTATCCATGTCGCCCTTGGCGATGATTCCCATCTGCGGAAGATTTATGCTGACAACGCCCTGATTAAAGCGTCCCTCCCATTTATACTCGCCGTTTTCGTCCTTCCACGGAGCGAGGAACGAGCGGCAGCCCATCGGGCTGAACACATTTCCCTCGTAATTTTCACGCATTTTCTTAGCCGAAATATAATCGGGATACATTCTCTTCGCGCTGCATTTAACAGCCAATTTTGTAACGTAATCGTATTTTCCGCCCTTTAGGCAGTTGTTTTCGTCCAAAACGTACACAAGCTTCGGGAACGCCGGCGTTACGTACACGCCCTGCTCATTCTTTATGCCCTCAAGTCTTTGGCGGAGTATTTCCTCTATTATTCTTACATTTTCCTCGACATACTCATCGTCCTCGTCTATATACAAAAACAGCGTTACAAAAGGCGACTGACCGTTGGTCGTCATTAGAGTGTTAATCTGATACTGTATTGTCTGCACGCCGGATTTAAGCTCGTCGTCCACGCGCATTTCAACTATCTTTTCTACTGCCTCATCGTCAAGGGAGTCGCCGAATTTAGCCTTTGCTTCCTTTATGAATTTGTCGCGGCTCACTCTCAAATATTTGCCGAGATGAGCGACATTGACCGACTGTCCGCCGTACTGATTGCTTGCCACGGCGGCGATAATCTGCGTCGTAACCGTGCATGCGACCTGAAAGCTCTTCGGCGTTTCAATCATTTTGCCGTTCATAACGGTGCCGTTTTCAAGCATATCCTTGATGTTTATAAGACAGCAGTTGAATATCGGCTGAATGAAATAATCCGCGTCGTGAAAGTGCAGTATGCCGTTCTCGTGCGCGAGTGCTATATGCTCCGGCAAAAGCAGACGCTTTGTTACGTCGCGCGAAACCTCGCCGGCTATATAATCTCTCTGAGTGGATGCGTGAACCGTGTTCTTGTTGGAATTTTCCTCCGCAAGCTCCTTATTTTCATTTCTGATGAGCTTTAAAATAGACTCGTCGGTGGTGTTGGACTTTCTCAAAAGACTTCTCTGGTATCTGTATATAATGTACTTTTTCGCAAGCACATACTTGTTGTGACCTACAAGAGTCTTTTCGATTATGTCCTGTATTGTTTCAACGGGAATAACGTCTCCCGTTGTTTTCTCGACGTTTTCTATCGCCTCGTTTATAAGCTCCTCGTTAGCTTTTTGTGACGGCGTAACCTCCACGTTCGCCTTTTGGATTGCGGCGGCAATTTTATACGCGTCATAACCCACTATTCTGCCATCGCGTTTTTGTACTCTCATTTCCCCATTTCCTTTCTTTTCGCCGCAATATACAAGTCCCTTTTCCCAAAAAAATCTGTACGTCCGCGCCGCTCTTTTCCTGCTCTTACGGCGTATTACGTACAAATTCGCAATGATGTCTTACCACTATATTTTGTGTATTACAGCTCCGTTAATCTCTATATCTTGTAGCATATTATAACACAGT
>JAJQAT010000144.1 GCA_021203665.1 Bacillota bacterium | reverse complement strand
GTATTATATAGCCATGAGGTAAAAGTATGTATTATTATATAAAAGGTTCGTTGGTACAAAAGAGCGATAATTATATGGTGGTTGACGCAAACGGAGTGGGATATATGATTTACACTTCGCTTGCAAGTCTTGAGAACGCGGGAGAGATTGGAAACGAGATTACCGTATACACATATCTTCACGTCAGAGAGGACGTAATGGATCTTTTCGGATTCACCGCGCTTGAAGAGAAAAATTTGTTTATGCAGCTTATATCCGTGTCGGGTGTCGGTCCGAAAGCGGCTTTGGCGATTTTATCCGTAACAACTCCGGCAAAATTCGCCGCCGCCGTTATTACGAATGATGTGAAAGCAATCACAAAGGCGGCGGGCGTGGGACCCAAAATGGCGCAGCGCGTCATTCTTGAATTGAAAGACAAGGTTAAAACGGACAATTTGCCGCTTGATAATGACGAGCCGGAATATATTGAGTCGGACAGCGCGGGCGAGGCTGTAAGCGCGCTTGTGGTTTTAGGCTACAGCGTTTCAGATGCGCAGAAGACGGTCAGCGGTATAGACCCGAAGCTGGGCGTTGAGGAAATTATTAAGCGTGCGCTTTCAAAACTATTGTAAAAACAGGAGGTAAAATCATTGTTTGATGAGGATGAAAGATTTGTCACAAGTGATTTTATAAGCGAGGACGCGGAAATAGAGGTTGGTTTAAGACCGAGAACTCTTTCCGAATATGTCGGACAGGAAAAAGCCAAGTCAAATCTTCAGATATACATACAAGCGGCGCTTGACAGACGCGAGGCTCTGGATCACGTACTGCTGTACGGTCCTCCGGGATTGGGAAAGACCACGCTTGCGAGTATAATAGCGAATGAAATGGGAGTAAATATAAGAATCACATCGGGACCCGCGATAGAAAAGGCGGGCGACCTTGCGGCGATACTTACAAATCTTTCCGAGCACGATATTTTGTTTATAGACGAGATACACCGTATGTCAAGAACCGTGGAGGAAATTTTGTATCCCGCCATGGAGGATTACGCGCTTGATATAATCATAGGCAAGGGACCCGCGGCAAAATCCATAAGAATAGACTTGCCTAAGTTTACTCTTATAGGCGCGACGACAAGGGCGGGATTGCTCACGGCTCCCTTGCGCGACCGTTTCGGAGTTATAAGCCGGCTTGAGCTTTACAGCGTCGAGGAAATACAGGAAATCGTAAAGAGGAGCGCCTCAATTTTAGAGGTGGAAATTGACGATGAGGGCGCTGCTGAAATAGCGTCGCGTTCGCGCGGTACACCGAGAATCGCGAACCGTTTCCTAAAGCGCGTGCGTGATTTCGCGCAGGTTAAGCACGACGGAAAAATAACCTATAAGGTTGCCGCCGAGGCGCTTAAGAGCATGGAGGTTGACGAGCTGGGACTTGACGTTATAGACAGCCGTATGATAAAAACTATGATAGAAAGCTTCGGCGGAGGTCCGGTGGGATTGGATACGCTTGCCGCCACAATCGGCGAGGAACCAAACACAATAGAGGACGTGTATGAGCCGTATCTTTTGCAGATAGGATTTATTTCAAGAACTCCGAGAGGAAGAATAGCGACAAAATCAGCTTATGACCATTTCGACATTCCCTACGCGGAATAATAAGCTTTTGCAATGTATAGATATAGGATAAAATGTAAAGGAGTTGATATGCAAAATGAGAAAATTCGGCGTATCGTTTATAACGGTAATAATGCTTTTATTTTGCAGTATGACGTTCGCGTCCGCGGAAACCGTCCTGCTCGAATATGACGGCGGTATCCACGAGTACAGCGGCGAAATGTACGCGTTGGTTGTCAACAACAAGGTGATTGACACGCCGCTTGAGCCTATAATTTTCAATGACAGGGCGCTTGTTCCGGTAAGAGAAATCTTTGAGGAGGTCGGCGCGAAGGTAAATTACATAGGCGAAACCCAAACGGTGGAGATATTTTACAATTCGGATTACATCCGCATGACGATAAACGACAATGTAGCGTACATAAACGGCGAAAAAACAAATATTCCCGATAATGTTGTTCCGAAGCTAATCTCAAAGCTTGGCGGTGAAACAAAAACAATGGTTCCGGTCAGGTTTATAAGCGAAACGATAGGACTTGACGTGGAATTTGACTCGGAGGACGGCGCGATTTTGATTTCGGACGGATACACGATGTATGACGAGGATCAAACACCCACTATTGATGAGGTAGTAAATACGCAGGAAAGCGAAGCACAGGATGATACGGCGGATATATCCGTAACTCCGTATATATGCGACGTTTCATATGAGATTACCGACGACACAAACGTCAGAGTAATTGTCACCACGGACAGCGATATATTGGGTTATTCCGACTTCACTCTAAGCTCGCCGGAAAGAGTAATTCTCGATTTGGCAAACGCAAAGCTGAATGTTTCGGAGGAAACAATAAGCGTTAATTCGTCCGGAGTGACCTCAATAAGGCTCGGCGATAACGATGAGAGGGCGAGGGTAGTGGTTGACGTGACAAATCTTCAAAGCTATTATATTGAGGAAATAGCGTCAAATATGCTCGCGGTAAATGTTACGACAAAAGAAACCGCATCGCCTACCGCGGCACCGTCAGACGAGACCGAGCAAAGCGGAAATGTAAGCGTAACGCCGGACAGTAGCAAGCTTATAGTGCTTGACGCGGGACACGGCGGCACCGACCCGGGCGCGATAGGATATATTGACGGCGAGCAGATTTTAGAAAAGGATCTTACTCTCGAGATTACATACAAGGTAAAGGAAATACTTGAGGAGGCGGGATATACCGTTTCAATGACCCGTACCGGCGACACTCTGCCGTCGCTTACGGAGCGGCCCGCTCAGGCAAACGAGGAAAACGCGGCGGTATTCGTAAGCATACATATTAATTCGGTTGAAAACGCGCCGGAGGCGAACGGCACCGAGGTATACTACGCTACGGAAAATAACGGCGACGAATACGGAACAACAAGCGAAAAGCTCGCCACCAACATATTAAACAGAATGCTCTATTATATGGGTTCGACAAACAGAGGCGTTAAAACCGCCGAACACGCGGTTACGCGAAGATGCGAGATGCCGGCGGCTCTTGTGGAGGTCGGTTTTATAACCAACGCGGAGGAGGTATATAATATGACCACCGAGGAATACCAATACAAAGCCGCGCAGGGCATAGCCGAGGGCATAATGATTACGCTAAAGGATATTACGGTTCCGGATTAATTAAACCGGCACTCCTGTACAACAAGGTTGCTGCAAGCTCTTGCAACAGCCTTGTTTTTTTGGTATAATATATACCGATAATACAAAAAAGAGGTAAGAATATTGAAAAGAACAGATTTTTATTATGATTTGCCCGAGGAGCTCATAGCGCAGGAGCCGCTCGCGGACAGAAGCTCATCGAGACTTATGGTGCTTGATAAGAATACGGGGGATATTTGGCATAAGCATTTCTATGATATAGCTGATGAGCTGAAGGAGGGCGACGCGCTTATATTGAACGACACAAAGGTACTTCCGGCGCGTCTATACGGTCAAAAGGAGGGAACCGGCGGAGCGATAGAATTTCTGCTTTTGCATAAGCACACGCTCGATACGTGGGAGGTTATCCTAAAACCCGGAAGAAAGGCAAAGCCCGGCGCGAAATTTATATTCGGGAACGGCGAGCTTAAAGCCGAGGTGCTTGAAATTATAAACGACGGAAACAGGCTTGTCAAATTCACATATGACGGGGTTTTCGAGGAGGTATTGGACAGGCTCGGAGAAATGCCGCTGCCGCATTATATAACCAAAAAGCTTGAGGATAAGGACAGATACCAAACGGTGTACGCGAAAAATCCGGGCAGCGCGGCGGCACCGACCGCGGGACTGCATTTCACGCCGGAGCTGCTTGAAAAAATAAAGGCAAAGGGCGTAAATATCGGATATGTCACTCTCCACGTGGGACTTGGCACATTCAGACCCGTAAAGGCGGACGACATACTTGACCACAAGATGCACTCGGAATTTTATATCCTGCCGCGGGAAACGGCTGATTTGGTGAACAAAACAAAGCGAAACGGCGGCAGGGTGGTGTCCGTAGGAACCACCGCGACGCGCGTGCTTGAAACCGTCGGAGCGGACGGCGGCGCGTTAAAGGAGCAAACCGGCTGGACGGATATATTTATCTATCCGGGCAAGGAATTTCATGTAATAGACGCGCTGATAACCAATTTCCATCTGCCGGAATCAACTCTTATAATGCTTGTGAGCGCGCTCGCCGGACGCGAAAACGTCCTGAGAGCGTATAATGAGGCAGTAAAAGAAAAATACCGCTTTTTCTCATTCGGCGACGCGATGTTTATACGATAGAATATTGCCGTAAAGCACACTGATTTTCGGTGTGCTTTTTCATTTGCAAAAATTTTAATAAAAAAAGTCGGAGTGACACTATAAAGCGGGGGTGACACTTTATTGAAATAAAAATCAAAATATGGTATAAATAAGAGGTTGGGAGGAGTGAAAAAATGAAGCTTGGAGAATATTTAAAGGAAATATTAAAAGCAAAGAATATTTCCGTATCGGAGCTTGCGAGACGGCTGGAGCTTACAAGCAGAAACGAGCTGTATCGGCTGTTCAGCGGCTATCACAGCTACGAAAAGCAAAAGCGCATGATTAACGCGATAACCGCGCAGGTACAGTTTACGCCGGAGGAAACGGAAACGCTTTGGGAGCTGCTTAAAAAAAGCAAGGAGGGCGAGTTCGCGCCGGAGGTAAAGCGAATACTTAACTTTATCTACGCGGCGGACATAAAGCCGCTTACTGTGCGGCGCGGCAGCGTGACAAAGAGGCTGTC
>JAJQAT010000109.1 GCA_021203665.1 Bacillota bacterium | reverse complement strand
AGATTGATAATAATTTAACAACTATTTTATCATTTTAGGAGGTCATTATAATGGGAAGATTTACGTTGCCGAGAGATTTGTATTACGGAAAGGGTTCTTTGGAGAACTTGAAAAATCTTGAGGGAAGGAAAGCAATCGTTGTAACGGGAGGCAGCTCGATGCGCCGAGGCGGATTCCTGGACAAGGTTGAAGGATATTTGAAAGAGGCGGGTATGGAGGTTAAGCTGTTCGAGGGCGTAGAGCCGGACCCGTCGGTTGAAACGGTAATGAAGGGCGCGGCGGCTATGACGGAGTTTGAACCGGATTGGATTGTGGCTATAGGCGGCGGCTCGCCGATTGACGCGGCAAAGGCTATGTGGGCATTCTATGAGTATCCCGACACAACCTTTGAGGCGCTTTGCGTTCCGTTCAATTTCCCGAAGCTTCGCCAAAAGGCTCATTTCTGCGCTATTCCGTCAACATCGGGTACCGCGACGGAGGTAACGGCATTCTCGGTTATAACGGACTATGCCAAGGGAATTAAGTATCCGCTTGCGGACTTCGAGATTACGCCGGATATTGCCATAGTAGATCCGGAGCTTGTATCCACACTTCCGGTAAAGCAGGTTGCGTACACCGGTATGGACGCTTTGACGCACGCTATAGAGGCGTATGTATCGACGCTTAATTCACCGTTTACAGACCCGCTTGCGATAAAGGCTATAGAGATGGTATTTGATTATCTGCCGCAGTCATATCTCGGAGATATGGACGCGAGAGAGCAGATGCACTATGCGCAGTGCCTTGCCGGACAGGCATTTTCAAACGCGCTTTTGGGCATAGTTCACTCAATGGCGCATAAGACGGGCGCGGCATTCTCAACCGGACATATTCCGCACGGCTGCGCGAACGCTATTTATCTTCCGTATGTTATCAAGTATAACGCTCACGAGCCGGAGGCTATGAGAAGATATGCCGACATCGCGAGAAGAGTAGGTCTGGGCGGCACATCGGAAAAGGCTCAGGTCAACGCGCTTATCGAAAAGATTGAGGAATTTAACAGAGCTATGAATATTCCCAAAACGCTTAAGGAGTTTGGCGTAAACGAGGACGAGTTCAAGGAAAAGGTCGCAAATATCGCGGAGCTTGCCGTAGGCGACGCCTGCACCGGCTCGAACCCGAGAAGCATAACACCCGAGCAGATGGAAAAGCTGTTTGTATGTACATATTACGGCACCGAGGTTGATTTTTAATTAAAACCAAAAAAATCGGACTGCCGGTCGGTATATCCCGACCGGCAGCCTTTTATTTTTCATTCTTCGATTCCGCAAATTCCTTTACGGCAATCAGCTTTTCGCAAAGTCCTGTGAACCGTTGACGAAATTGATTGTTAAAGGTCATATTTTGCACGGTTTTCTCACTGCCGACAAGCACAACCATATCCCGCGCGCGGGTTACCGCGGTGTAAAAGAGGTTGCGGCTCATCAGCATCGGCGCGAATGAGCATACCGGCATTATCACAATGGGAAACTCGCTGCCCTGGCTCTTGTGTACCGTTATCGCGTAGGCAAGGTCAAGCTCGTCAAGGCTTGTAAACGG
Organism: Bacillota bacterium; assembly: GCA_021203665.1. Classification (GTDB taxonomy): domain Bacteria; phylum Bacillota; class Clostridia; order UBA1381; family UBA1381; genus Hominilimicola. The sequence continues at coordinate 3,287 of JAJQAT010000109.1, read as the reverse complement.
GTACTCAACAAGCTTATCCTCGTCGAATATTATATTCATGCACTTGTCGCGGACGGAGATGCTTTCTATAATTCCCATATCGCCGTTAAAGATGCCCATGCCGTCCTCGCCGTTCTCGCGGGAATACATTATATCATAGTTGTTTTTGGTCTGCATTACCTTGTCGCTGACGCGGAAGGTCGTGCTGCCGTAGACGTGCTGCGGACGTCTTTCGTCATACGGGTTGATATGTGATTGCAGCAGCTTGTTAAGCGCGACGGTACCCGCCACGCCCTTTTTTGTGGGCGACAGCACCTGTATCGAGGATACGGGATTTACGCCGTAGCTTTTCGGCAGACGGTTCTTGAATAAATCCATAACGGTAAACGCGCTCTCCTGAGGCGTTTTGCGTTTCAGGAAGAAGAAATCGCTTGACTTTGCCGATAAATCCGGCAGCTCGCCGCGGTTGATTTTATGCGCGTTTACGATTATCAGGCTTTCCTCCGCCTGTCTGAAAATTTTATTGAGCTGTATAACCGGTACGGTTTTACTTTCGATTATGTCGTGAAGTATATTCCCCGGACCCACAGACGGCAGCTGGTCCGAGTCGCCCGACAATATAACCTTCGCGCCGTGCTTCACGGCTTTGAGGAACGACGACATAAGAGATATGTCAATCATGCTTACCTCGTCGAGAATAATAACGTCGGCGGTCAGCGGATTTTCCTCATCGTGGGTAAAAACATTGTACCCCTCGGCGGAGCGCTGCGTGCCCAAAAGACGGTGTATGGTTTTTGCCTCATAGCCGGTGACCTGGCTCATTCGCTTTGCGGCGCGTCCCGTGGGAGCGGCAAGCGCGATTGACAGCTTTAAATCCTCAAACAGCTTTATTATCGTGTTTATCGTGGTGGTTTTTCCGGTACCCGGACCGCCCGTGAGTATCATACAGCCGGCGGAAAGCGCGGTTACAACCGCGTTTCGCTGCATAGGCGCGAGATATAAATTCGTGCTTTCCTCAAGGGCGTCAATGGCTTTTTCCGCTTCGTCCTCGGTCATTGTGAATTTTTGCGTGTTCTGCGCCATAGCTATAAGCCTGCGCGCGATGTAATATTCCGCCTCGTAATACTCGTACAGGTAACACACCTCCGTGTTTTCCGCCTCGGCTATGAAAACAGCCTTTGAGCCTATAAGCTCGGAAATCGCCGCCTCTACCTCGTTTTCCTCCACCTTAAGAGTGTATACCGCGTGCTCGATTAAAAGCGATTTCGGCAAATATACGTGCCCGTTTGTATACGCGGCGGTGTGCAAAATGTATTTTATTCCGGCGCAAATCCGCAGTATGCTGTTTTTTGGAAGTCCCATATTAAAGGCGATTGTGTCGGCGGTTTTAAAGGAAATTCCGTCCACCATATCTGACAGTATATACGGATTTTTCTTTATCAACTCAACAGAATTACCGCCGAGTACGTTGTGGATTTTGACAGCCATATTTGCCGACACATTGTATTGCTGTAAGAACATAACGATGCTTTGCATAGATTGCAGCTCACGGAAGGATTCGCCGATTTTTTTAGCCTTTTCCTTGCTTATGCCCTTTATCTGCGAAAGCTTTTCGGGTTCGGCGAGCATAATATTAAGCACGTCGCAGCCGAAATGCTCAACCAGCTTTTTAGCCGTTGCCTCACGTATGCCCTGCACTATTCCCGAGCCGAGATATTTTATTATGGACTCCTCGTCGGACGGCATAACGGTTTCGTAATATTCCGCCTTGAATTGCTCGCCGTAGTCCGGGTGGGTAGTCCAGTTTCCGGAAATGGCGATGCTTTCGCCCTCCGAAATGAACGGCATATAACCCGTCGCGGTAAAAAGTCCCTCCTCGGCGCTGTCAATGCCGCATACGGTGTAGCCGTTGTCCGGATTGGAATATATTATTTCTTCAACTGTTCCTGTAATTGTTATTATTTCACTCATTGCTTAACTCCGATACGGTGATTTTCCCGTCTGTAATTCCGGTAATTTCCGCTCCCGCCGCCGAGAGCGCTTCTATGTATTCAATCTGCTCGCCGCCGATTACCTCGCCCATATGTATGACGGGTATACCCGGAGGGTAGGGAACGACATTCGCGCACGAAACAAATCCCGCCGCGTTTTTCAGCTCGACTTCGCGCCAATCCGAATAAAACGCCGCCTGCGGCGACAGCGTTTCCGCCGAGACGGGCGGCGGCTTAATCTGTGCCGCGCTTTTCCGCTTGTCCGCGCGTGATATTATCTCATTCAGCGCACCAAAAAGCGCGTTCAAATCCTCCGCCGTGTTCGACGGCGTGACGATTAAAACTATATTGAATAGGTCTGCCGCCTCTATGTCGATGCCGCGCTCCGAAAGATATTCGTCAACCTTAAAGCCCGTGATGTCGAAGTCGGAAAAATTAAACACAAGCCTTGTCATATCATCGTTTTCAAGAACCTTAATTCCCGCTCCGGCGATTTTTTCTCTGAAACCGCGGCACAAATTATACGTTTCACTCCATTTGTTCTCGCCGGTCAGCTCATCTCTGGCAATATCCGCCGAGGACGCTATGACGTAGGACGGACTTGAGGATTGGAACATATACAAAGCCTTTTCGAGCCTGCTTCTGTTTATGAGAGAGCCGTTTACGTGCAGATACGCCGCGCCGTTCATAGCGTTTAAGGTTTTGTGAGCGCTTTGGCATACCGCGTCCGCGTATTTTACAGCCGTGACCGGAAAACGGCTGTCCGCGGCAAAGTGCGCGCCGTGCGCCTCGTCGACAATCAGCGGAATGTTTTTTTCGTGACATTCCTCGGCAATACGCTTTATGTCGGAGCATATTCCGTAGTAATTGGGCGAGGTTATGATAACCGCGTCCGCGGTGTCCGTTATATATTCCATTATCGTGTCGGTACGGGCGGGAACGCAGAAAACGGGGTCGGTGCTTTTCGGGAAAAACCTTATATTAATTCCGAGGAGAGCGCAGGTGTTTATAACGCTCATATGGCAGTCGGCGGAGGCGAGCAGCGTGCCGCCCGTTTTTACCGCGCCGCATATCATAGCCTGAATCGCGGCGGTTGAGCCGCCGGTAAGGATATAGCTTTTATCGCTGCCGTAAAGGCGCGAAAGCAGATATTGAGCCTCGTTTACGTATCTTCCGCCGTGATGCAGATTTTCCGTGGCGCCAAGCTCCGTTACGTCAAGAGAAAGCAGGCTTTTATTAAGACCGCGCCCGTTTTTATGCCCGGGCATCGCGAATGATATTCTGTTTTTGTCGGCATAGCCTTTAAGATGCGCATAC
>JAJQAT010000182.1 GCA_021203665.1 Bacillota bacterium | reverse complement strand
GTTGAGATTTCACATAATATGTGATAAAATAAAGGGTAAGAAAAAATATACGGAAAGGAACTTTAAAATGGCTATTCACGTTATAAACTAGGCAAAAAGATGCCTGAATTGTAAAAAACCGATGTGCAGAGAGGGCTGTCCGATACATACGCCGATTCCGGATATGATACATACGTTCCTTGAGGGCGATATAAACGCGGCGGGGGAGATGGTTTTTGAAAACAATCCGTTGTCCATTGTATGCTCGCTTATCTGCAACCACGAAAATCAATGCGAGGGACACTGCGTGCTTAACAGAAAGGGTTCGCCGGTGCATATAAGCAGTATCGAGAATTATATTTCGGAAAACTATTTTGATAAGCTCGCTTTTTCGGGAATCGAGAAGAACGGAATGAAAGCGGGCATAATCGGCTCCGGTCCCGCCGGAATCACAATCGCGATAATTCTCGCGCAGCGCGGATACGACATTACGATTTTTGAGTCAAAGGAAAAAATCGGCGGCGTTTTGCAGTACGGTATTCCCGAATTTCGTCTGCCAAAATCGATCCTTGCCAGATATAAGAGAAAGCTGTGGGAGCTTGGCATAAAGATAAGACCGAACACGTCAATCGGCACAACGATAAGCGTTGACGATATGTTCCGCGACGGCTACAGCGCGATATTTATCGGCACCGGAGTGTGGCGTCCGAATACGCTGCATATCAAGGGCGAAACTCTCGGCAACGCGCATTACGCGATTAATTATCTTACAAATCCCGATGTGTACCGTCTCGGCGACACGGTTAATATAATCGGCGCGGGAAACAGCGCTATGGACGTTGCGCGCACGGCGCTGAGACACGGCGTTAAAAAGGTTACGGTATTTTCGAGAAGCGACCATTTGGCGGCAAGTCAGCGCGAGGTGGACTACGCGAAGATTGACGGCGTAGAGTTTGTGGTACACGTTGAGCCGGTAGAGATAGTTGACGAGGGTGTTATATTTGTCGAGCTGGAATGTGACGGAAACGGTCATCTTTCGCCGATAAGAGGCACGGAAAATCTTTATCCCGCGGATTCCACGATTATCGCAATCAGCCAGGGTCCGAAGGACAGAATTGTTTCCACAACAACGGGTCTTGAGGTAAACGAAAAGGGACTTCTCGTCACAAATACCTTCGGCGAAACAACGCGCGACGGCATATTCGCCTCCGGCGACGTTGTGCGCGGAGCAAAGACGGTTGTCGAGGCGGTCGCGTACTCCAAGCAGGTCGCGGACGCTATGGATGATTATATGCAGGGCCTTATGCGCGACAGAGATTTGTAATTGTTGAATAAAAAAGGGATATTGACAAATTTTGTCAATATCCCTTTTGCTATTAACCTACATTTTCCTTTACAGCAGTTTTAAGTATGCTTACGTCAACCTTTAATAATTCCACGTCCGTTTTTAATTTTCTGACAGACGGAAAATTTTCTTCATACACCTGCTGAGCCTCAATCATTATGTCAAGCTTAGGCAAAATTTCATTTTCAATTAAAACATTATTTCGTCTTAATTGTGATTCAACTGCATCTTGACGCACCTCAAGCTCGTTAAATTTTTCTTTCATATCCGAGATTTCCGACTTCATACCGGAAATATCCGACTTCATATCCGATATTTCCGACTTCATACCGGAAATATCCGACTTCATATCCGAGATTTCTGACTTCATACCGGATACTTCGGATAATATCAAATCTATTTTTTCGTCAACTGTCACATTACCACCTCTTTTTGCTATTATATCATACACAAGAAATAATTGCAAGAAAAATTATTTTCCGCGCGAACTGATTGAAAAAAAGTTGCCGTCAAATATGCCGGCAACGGGTGATTCAAAATATGAAATAAAAGGTTTATCTCTGTACACGGCCGCTTCCGTCGCCGCCCGCGAGATTTTCAACATCCGCGCGTGAAACAAGGTTGAAGTCGCCGGGGATTGTGTGCTTCAAAGCCGAAGCCGCAACACCGAATTCAAGAGCGTCCTTGAAGCTTTTGCCGTCAAGGAAACCGCATATTGTGCCGCCCGCGAAGCTGTCGCCGCCGCCTACGCGGTCAACAATCGGGTGAATTCTGTATTCCTTTGAATGATAGAATTCCTTTGTATCTCTCGAATAAATGCAAGCCGACCAACCGTTGTCCGATGCCGACTTTGAAACTCTGAGCGATGAAATAACATATTCAAAGTTGAACTTTTCAACCATCTGCTTGAAGATTGACTCATATCCCGCAAGCTCAAGGTCGCCCGATGTAACGTCTGTTTCGCCCGGCTTAAAGCCAAGAACCTTCTCGGCATCCTCCTCGTTGCCTATGCAAACGTCAACGTACTGCATAAGATTTGTCATAACCTTCTGAGCCTTTTCGCTTGACCAAAGCTTCTTTCTGAAGTTAAGGTCAACGGATACCTTTACGCCGTGCTTTTTAGCCGCCTTAAGAGCGATTTCGGTAAGCTCCGCCGCCGCGTCCGAAACAGCGGGAGTAATACCCGTGAAGTGGAACCAATCGGCGCCCTCGAAAATCTTATCGAAATCGAAGTCAGCCGCGGTCGCCGTTGCGATTGAAGAATGAGCTCTGTCGTATACTACGTTTGAGGCTCTCATGCTCGCGCCTGTTTCAAGGAAGTAGATTCCGAGTCTTTCGCCGCCTCTTGCGATATTCTTTGTGCCTACGTTCATTTTGCGCAAAGCCGCTACCGCGCTGTCGCCAATCGGGTTCTCGGGAACCTTTGTGACAAACTCCGCGTCGTGTCCGTAATTTGCAAGCGAAACAGCAACATTAGCCTCGCCGCCGCCGTAGCATACGTCAAACTCGTCTGCCTGGATAAATTTCTCGTTGTTCGGTGTGGACAATCTCAGCATGATTTCGCCCATTGTAACTACTTTTGCCATTATATGTATCTCCTTTAATCTTTAATTACTTCTTTAACTCTGCTCTTGCCGCTTTTATATTAGCGATAAATTCCTTATATTTTTCTTTGATTGAATTGTATTCGCCGGTCTTATAGACGTTTGTTAGCGATGAACCCGCGCCTACCGCGACAACGCCCGCCTTAATCCACTCGGCAACATTATCCTTGTCAACGCCGCCCGTGGGCATCATCTGAGCCTGCGGAAGAGGACCCTTGATGTCCTTTATAATCTTGGGACCGTATAGGTCAGCCGGGAATATCTTGACAATATCGGCTCCCGCCTCCATAGCCGTGATTACCTCTGTAATCGTAGCGCAACCGGGCATATACGGAACTCTGTAACGGTTACAAAGCTTAGCCGTTTCGGCGTTGAAAGCCGGACTTACGATAAAGTTTGCGCCCGCAAGAATAGCCATTCTTGCCGTTTCGGGGTCGAGAACCGTACCCGCGCCGAGCATCATTTCGCCGTTTGAATACTTCTCAGCCAAAGCCGCGATAACCTTGTCCGCGCCGGGAACCGTAAAGGTAAGCTCGATACCCGTGCAGCCGCCCGCCAAGCAAGCGTCCGAAATCTTAATTGCCTCCTCGGCATTGTTCGCTCTTACAACCGCAACCAAACCGCAGTCGGTAAGCTTTTTTAAAACATCTTCTTTTAACATTTGGAAAACCCTCCTATAAATAAATTTTACTGTGTATAATTTTATCACAAATGGTTTGAATTTGCAATATCCAACGCAAAAAAATACACCGTATCGAACAAAAAATTGTTGATACGGCGCAAAAACACTATTATTATTCACTCCACAGCATGGTGTACATTATCTCGTTGTTGTGCGGGTGGCGTACCGCGCCGTCGATAACAAATCCGAGATTGGTTGAGAAAGCGAGCGCTTTTCTGTTTCGCGCGTATATTTCTATATGCAGTATGGAGTATTTGGATTTAAGGTGGTTTATAAGCTCCGTGCCTATTCCTCTGTTTTGAAAATCCGGATCGACAAAAAGACCCGTAATCATATTATCCGGACTTACGCCGGTGAAGCCGGCAATTTTGCCGTCCTCGATATATACAAAGGTGTCGTTTTCGTCGATATATTTTTCTTTTACAAAGTCGTAATGCTTTTGCCAAAAATCCGGCTCGACAAATGAGTTTGAACGCGTGGTCGTTCTGAGCCATAAATCCATAACCTCATATGTCTGTGATTTTTCCATTAATTTTATCATATTATCATATCCCGATATAAGTAAATTCGTCAGCGCTTACGCTGCCGTTTTCAATCGCACGTGTTTTTAGGTCAAGATAGAGCTGTATGAACGAAGCCTGCATATACGGCTCAACAAATATCAAACCTATGCCGAATGCCATACATCCAAGCAAAATCCAGCCGATAAACGAAAGCGAGAAAAGGAAAATTTTGAATTTATTCCCGTCGGTGAGAGCCTTGCTTATCTCAAATGCGCGCTTTCTGTCAAGCGACGGATTCTCGGCGAGAATGTAGTTTATCATTGAATACTCATACGATTTCACAATTCCCGGCACAATAAGCAGCAGCGACCAAAGGAACGTGTATAAATTTTTCAAAAAGCCGATAAGCACCACATTTCCCATGCGGCTTTTGAAAATATAAACCAAATCGTATATATTATGCGTTTCCGTTGTTTCGTTTATATAGAATCTTATAAGACCGATATTCAGCGGCAGTAATATAAACAATGACGCCGCCGCCATGATAACGGTGCCTATGCCCGTTGAAATCATAACCGATATAACCGCGTAAAGCTCCGCCGACTGCGATGAATAGCCGGGCGACGACATCAGCGCGGAAAGTATTCCGGACACCGGAACGGTCATCACCGAGGACGCAATCATGGATATAATGTACGACGCGGCGGACACTATAACGCACACACCGAAGGAATACCAATATTTGCCCGACAGAACATATTTCGCGTCCTGCTTGAGCTGTGAAAACTAACGCTTATTCATAATTATTACCTCC
>JAJQAT010000057.1 GCA_021203665.1 Bacillota bacterium | reverse complement strand
AATACATATTAAAGGAAACCACATCGGGGAGGTCAAGGCAAATATCCGTAAAATGACGGCAGGTCGCCGACGTTGTCGGGCGCGTCAAATCCATCGACTTTATCTGCTCATACTGCTTTTTGTACATCCGTCTGCCCTCCTCGGTCTCCGAGGCGCATTCATTCAGAATACCCCATATAACGATTGACGGGTGATTATAGTGATTTTCAATCATCTCTCTTATGCAGTCCTCGCATTGACGCTCAAAATTCGGATTTTGCATATCCTCCAAAAGCAAGCCCCGCGCGTGATTTTCCTCCCATACGAGCATTCCGCGCTCGTCGCATAGGTCAAGAAAACGCTCATCGTTCGGATAATGGCACGTCCGCACCGCGTTCGCGTTCATATCCCGCATTAAATCCAAATCCTGCACCATATGCTGTAGGCTGACCGCGCAGCCGTCAACCGCGTAATCCTCGTGACGGTTAAAGCCTTTGAGATAGATAGGCTCGCCGTTTAAATATATTTTAGTGTCCCTAACCTCAACGGTGCGAAATCCCACACGCTCCAATAAATCGTCCGTTTCCGCTCCGTTTACGGAAAGCACCGTATTCAGCATATACAAATTCGGCTCGGTGTTTGACCATGCTTTCACATTGTCAAATTCATGCTCAAATACCGCTGTCGCATCCTCGCCGACACTTATCTCGCCGCTCATTTCAGCATCCGCAAGTGTGCTTTTTACGCGGACATTGATTGTACTATCCGAAAGATTGGCGATATTCACTTCAATTTTGGCGTTCCATTTTCCGCTTTTCATGTACGGCGTGAAATGAACGCTCTTTATGTATACATCCGCGATATTCTCCATAGCGACAGGCCTTGTAATTCCGCCGTAGGTATAATAATCGTTGGGAATATGCAGTGCGCTGTGTTCACTGAAGGAATTGTCAACCTCAACCCTTATTTCATGCTCACCCTCGCAAACATCTTTCACGACCGCCGAAAACGGAGTGAACGCGTTATAGTGATGAGCGATTTTTTCGCCGTCAAAATACACGTCCGCAGTATGGCTCACACCCTTAAATTCAAGGCGTATATTGCCCGAGCGCGTTACGTATACATTTTTCGTATAGGTACCCTTTCCTCTGTAATTTGCAAAATCCGGGTGCTGTTCCCAACAGGACGGAACCGGCAGACTGTATTCCTTGCCGCAGGCTCTAAAGCTCCACATCCCGTCAAGAGAGCGCACCTCTCTCACGCGGTGCCGGTCAAATAATCATATCATTTTTGAATCCCTTTCGTATTTTCCGAACTTTTTTACATATATAATTATAGTCCATGCGAATTATTTTGACAAGTAAAATATTCTTGTATTTTAAAATTTTACGGGGAATATTATTATTTCTTGAAAAACAAAAAACGGAGCAAGGCGCGCCTTACTCCGTTATGGTAGCGGTAGGTGGACTTGAACCACTGACACCACGGGTATGAACCGTGTGCTCTAGCCAGCTGAGCTATACCGCCGTAGCAACGTATACTATTATAAACGAAAATGAATAATTTGTCAAGACTTTTTTATCATTATTTTTTAATTTTAATCAAATCCGCGCGGTGCAGGCCGCCGGTTAAATAAAAATACTGTTAAAGCTTTAAAGCTTTAACAGTAATGGTGGGAGAGGATGGATTCGAACCATCGAAGTCGAAGACAACAGATTTACAGTCTGCCCCCTTTGGCCGCTCGGGAACTCTCCCATATATAAGGGACAAGCAAAAGCTTATCCCTATTTGTGGAGCTGGTGATGGGACTCGAACCCGCGACCTGCTGATTACAAATCAGCTGCTCTACCAATTGAGCTACACCAGCATATTTTGTTTTCGCCGTGCGGAAAACCATTTCGTCCTAACCGACCGCATCCGTTTTCACAAGGCAAAAATGGATTTGGTGGGAGTTACAGGGCTCGAACCTGTGACATCCTGCTTGTAAGGCAGACGCTCTCCCAGCTGAGCTAAACTCCCATACCATTTGGTCGGGATGACAGGATTTGAACCTGCGGCCCTCTGGTCCCAAACCAGATGCGCTGCCAAACTGCGCTACATCCCGTTGTTCTCATCCGTCAGACGACTTGTATATAATAGCAAATATTTTCGCTTTTGTAAACCTTGATTATTCGCGATTACGTCAATTTTTCAAGATAATTACTCCGTTTTTCGTTTATTTACTCTCGTTTTCTCTTTTTTACTTCTTTTTCATCATTTTGAGCGACGCGTAAATCGTCCCGAAAACCAATATAATTCCCGCGTACCCGCATACTCTGTACACGTAATTCACCATATTCGAAAACCCCGCCCCGCTAAGGCAAAAGCTGATTGCGGCAAGCATAAAAGCCGTTCTTTTTCTGCCGAATTTCCTCTCGGCTATATCGATAACTCCGAAGCCGTTCGACACGCCCGTTGTGACCGCCGCGAAAAGCAGCATAACGCCGTAAAAGACGCCGAGAGGCTTATTTTGTCTGAGCGCCATTGTAAGCATGGGTATTTCGCCCAAATTTATTTTTCCGTAATATATGCCCAGCACGCCCCATATAAGCGTTATCATCACAAGCAGCGCAAAGCCCGATGCCGCCGACGCCAAAGCCGCCTCCCTCCTATTCGCAACCGCGCCGCTCATTCCCGCCAGCACCGCGCCCGCGGTAAGCAGGTTATACCCCGCGTACACCGTTCCGGACAATGCCGCCGACGCTTCTCGGGCAAGCGTTTGATGCTCCCTGAAGCGCAAAATATAAAAGCAGCTGAATATTATGCCGAGGACTATCACAAATCCCAACGCGGAGTTTATTTTCATTATTTTTTTGTTTTCCATGAAAAATATTACGCCGCATACAAGCGCGAAAGCGAACGCGCCGGCTATTCGCGGCGCGCCGGTTAATATAAATCCCGTTTCGCCCGCGCAGGCGGTCATGACGCACACGCTCGCCGCGGCAAAAACAAGCGACGCGGCTTGAGCCGCCGCGCTCTCCCTTTTGTTCGGGAATATTTTGCGAAGAAAATCGGAATAGCCGCGTATGCTATGCTCCGCGCACACGCCGAGCACCGCGTAGGAAAACGCCGCAAATATCGCGCAAGCCGCAAAAATGCCGATAAAACCGAGTTTTCCGTGTCTTACGAAAAATGCCGCTATCTCCTGTCCGGAGGCGAATCCGGCGCCGATAACCGCCGCCGCGTAGCCGAATGAAACGCCCAAAATATTAAATGTTCTCCGCATAAGCCACACCTCAAAACAAGCTTATGCAAAAAAACGGCGCGGTATTCCGAAGAATGCCGCGCGCCGCTTTTACCTTTCGATTGACAAAATTTTAAATTCCACGTCTCCGCCCGGAGTCGCCGCCGTTACCGTTTCGCCGGCACTCCTGTTAAGGCAAGCCGCGCCTATCGGTGACTCGTATGACAATTTATTCTTATAAGGGTCCGCCTCGGTCGAGCTTACTATGGTATACTTCTTCTCGCCGCCGAAAATTTCAAGAACAACCTTTGAACCCGGAGTTACAACGTCGGATTTGATTTCCTCGTCGTCAAGAACTCTCGAGTACTTAAGCATATTCTCTATTTCGTTAATTCTCGCCTCGACCTCCGCCTGCTCGTTTTTAGCCTCGTCGTATTCCGCGTTTTCCGAAAGGTCGCCGAATGAGCGCGCCTCCTTAATTTTCTGAGAAACTTCTTTTCTTGTGACATTTCTAAGTGTATCAAGCTCCTCTTCAAGCTCCGCTTTACCTTCTCTTGTTAAAACGTATTCCTTTGTTTCAACCATTTTATGTCATTCCTCTCATTAAATATATCATTTTCAATTAGTTCATTATACATTCTTTTTGCCCGATTGTCAATACCAAAAAAACGCTCAAAGCAAAAAAAACACAGGCAAACATATGTCCGCCTGTGTGATTTTTCTATGAAAAACTGTCGAAAGACAATTATTCATATGCGACCGGTATTCTGTATATTACTTATTCAGGTTCGCAAAGCACTCGCTGCAATATACAGGCTTGTCGTTTCTCGGCTCAAACGGAACCTTGTCCACCTTGCCGCATGACGCGCAAACTATTTCATACATCTCTTTGTTCTGTTTCATGCTGTTCTTTCTTGCCTGACGGCAGTCCTTACAACGAAGCGGCTCGTTCTGGAAGCCTTTTTCAGCATAAAATTCCTGTTCGCCTGCAGAGAAGATGAATTCCTTACCGCAGTCCTTACATACTAACGTCTTGTCTTCGTACATTTTTTTACCTCACTTTGGTCTTGTTTGTTTTTTTCTCAATAAAGCATCAGTCGCCGCCGCGCAGAGTATTTTCCAGCTTTCTTCTGATACGCTGAACGGCGTTATCGACCGACTTCGTATCCCTGCCGAGCTTTTCGGCTATCTCACTGTATGTCATTCCCTCAAGATAGCACACGAAAACCTCCGCTTCAAGCTTGCTGAGCGCCTTATTGATTTTACACTCCATACCGTCTACCCTCTCACGGTCAATCAATATCGCCTCGGGATTCTGAAGCTCGTCGAACGCTATGGCGTCCAGCAAGGTTGCGCTGCTGTCATCGTCATAGGTATTCTTATCAAGCGACACATAAGAGTTTAGGGGAAAATGCTTTTTTCTTGACGCCGCTTTCACGGCGGTTATTATATGGCGCTTTACGCACACGCCGGCAAAGGTCTTGAAAACCGGAAACCGCTCTCCGTCAAAATCCTTTACCGCCTTATACAGACCTATAAAGCCCTCCTGTATAATATCGTCCTCATCGGCGCCCGCAAGAAAATATGATTTGGCTTTTGAATACACAAGATTTTTGTATCTTGAGAATATCTCTTCAAGCGCCTTATTATCGCCTTTTTGGGCAAGTCCAACAAGCTGCTCGTCGGATAATTTCTCAAGCTCCTTAAAATCCATATTCAACACCATCACTGTTTCCCCTATTGATATTAAGTACAAATG
>JAJQAT010000179.1 GCA_021203665.1 Bacillota bacterium | reverse complement strand
TTACAGCGATGAGGAGCTTGACATCACGGACGCGAGCATAAACAGCTTTATAACCAAGCATATGGAGAAAATATTCGAGGACGCGGGACTCAGGAGCGCCGAATTTGCGGACAACAGCGGCTTTAAATACCACCTGTCGGAATACCTGCGTGACGAAAGCTATTTTCAGACAATGTCGCGGTTTATCGCGCAAAGAGTTTACGAGGGTGTGAGCCAATCGGACAAGCCGGATTCATCGGATTTGCTTGTATGCGACTGCATAATAAACGAACGTCCCATGCTTGCGGTGCTGAAATGCGACAACAAAATCGGCTACACGCACCAGGTTATGCAGGATGACGGCAAGGTGAAAAATCAGATTATCAATCACTACGCGATTTTGCCGACAACCTCGCAGAAAATAAGCGAATGCGCGTTCATAAACGAGGACGATTTCACGATTAAATATATAGGAAAAAGGCGCAAAATAGACGGCGAAACCACCGACCTAATCGCGGATGTGCTGCTTGAATGTATATACGACATATCGCCGCGCGAATCGGTGAACGCGGTGAAAAAGATTGCCAAAAAGGTGACGGAGGAAAACGGCGGCGACGCTATCGAAACGCTTTCCAAAATGAAGGAATACATAACGGAGAACGTGGAGGAGGGCGGAGCCGATTACATAGAAACGGACAAGGTTGCCGAAAAGATATTTGACGGCAAGCCCGGTATGCGCGAGGAATTTATGGAAAAAATCGAAAAAGCGAGCGTGCCGCAAAGGGTCGAGGTGAACAGCTACGTCACAAAAAAGCTCGCCTCAAATGTGAAAATAGTCACGGACATCGGCGTTGAGCTGACATTTCCCGCCGAATACTACCAAAACAGCGAATATATTCAATTTATAAACAACGAGGACGGGACAATATCGATTCAAATAAACAACATAGGCGAGGTTATAAACAAATAAAAATAGGGCTGCCGTCGGGCAGCCTTAATTTTATATACAAAAATCAAAGGAGCTGTTTTCGCTCACAGCCGCATTCACAAGGTCCTCAAGGGTGGCGGAGTCCACATAATCATTAATCACCTTATACAGACCCTCCCAAAATTTAATCGTCGGGCAGACCTCCGCGCGGTCACATTGATTCACCTCGTCCTCCAGGCACGCCACGGGCGAAAGAGAGCCCTCGGTTATGCGCAGAATATCGCCGACGGTGTATTCCGACGGCTTTTTGGCGAGCCTGTAGCCGCCCTGAGCGCCGCGTATACTTTTCAGATACCCCACGCGCGCAAGCATACCGACTATCTGCTCAAGATATTTTATGGATATATTCTGCCTTTGCGCCACGTCGCGAATGGACACGTTTTTGTTATTGCCGTGTATGGCAATGTCAAGCATAAGCCTAATCGCGTATCGTCCCTTTGTAGAAATTTTCATTTTAATCAACCCTTTATAATAATTATCCTATTCTCCTATTCCCTTACTATGAATTATATCACCGCGGACGCGGTTTGTCAATACACACAGCTTATTTTGCGAAAAACACAATGCGCGGAGAAAATCAATTCTCCGCGCATTGCTTATATAAGGACCAATTATGAGAAAACAGCTTGTTTCAATTAATAATCCCAAGAAACAAGTACCATTGCAATATCTCTTGAATCGACCTTACCGTCGCGGTTTAGGTCGTACATTACGAATGTGTCAGCTGTTGTTGTATCGTTTGTCTTACCGAAGTATGATACTACCGCCGACAAATCCCATAGGTCGATTAGGTCGTTCGCTACAATGTCGCCCGCGAGGAAGGTTACATCATCTGTAACAGCACCCATCGCGTTTTCGTCCGACGATACAACAACCATGTCATTGCTCATCGCGTTGTTCCATACCGTTACGGTCGCGCTGTCGCCGTCGGGAACTACGGTCATTCTGTAGGTTCTGTAGCCCGCGCCCGTAAATTCAAGCGTGTATGAATAGCCCTGATATACATCGTCCACGGTTACCGTGTAGCCTGTCGCGCCTGTATACGCCGATGTGCTTGTGTCCGCGCCGTTTATGTCCGCGGTCGCGTTCAATCCCGCTGTGATTGTATCGGTACCGAAGTTGATTACCTCATCAGTCTTATTCACGCCGTTTATTGTGACTTTCATATCGTTGTACGCGTCGCACTGCGCTGTTACCGCGTTCGGGAACATTACATTGATTATAAGCTTGGACTGTGCGAGTGTCAGCTTGCCGCTTGCGAGCGCTGTTGTGTTATAAAGAAGCTCACCGTCCGCAGTGCCGCCTACATTGTATGTACTAACAATATTGTTTGATGTTTCCGCCGTCTGAACCTGGTTATCCGTGTTCACGGTCGGCGCGTCGTTCAGCAAAAGCTTGAATGTGCCGTCACCGGTTATTGTCAGCGTTCCGAGTAGTATCGACGCGCCCGATATGTCGCTTATCGTCTCACCATTGCCGTTCTCGTCGCCGTTTACGTTAAACTCGTACTCGCCGTCGCCGTTGTCAATGATGTCGATATACGAAGCCGGTGTGATTGTTACCGCGCCGATATTGGTTATATCGCAGCTCGTGTCAAGCGCGAACGCAAGCTCCGCCGCCATAAAGCGGTTGATATACTCGTCGTCCTCCGCGTCAAGCGTGATATAATACTCGCCCTGAACATTTGTCGCGGTCGGTGTCAGGTTAAGCGTTACCGTGTCGGTTATTTGTAGAGTCGAAAGCTGTGCCGCTGTGTAGTCTATGTAGTATGTCGAGAATGAGCTTGTGGTGAATGTAACCGTCTTGCCGGAAACTATAATTTTATCGCTGTTATCTTCACTGTTTCCTACTTCCGAAACAGTGCCGTTCTTTACATGGTAAATCGTTGTTTTTTCATCGGTATTAACAGCCGTCGGCAATGTTATTGTTACGGATTGACCGCTTATATCCGAAATGGTTGTTTCCCCCGCGCTTGTTGTCTTTAGAACCGATATATCTACCGCAAATCCGTCATTGGACAGTGTTATGCTTTTATCGCTGAAATAGCTGTTAAGCGCCGATACATCGTCCGCGGGAGCGTCGGTCAAAATGAGTTTAACCGTACCTGTTTCGTCGTTGGATATTTCCTCCGCATCTTCAAGATTTTTTCTCAAATCATTAAGAGTTACCTTTACTGAAGAGCCGTCTTCATCGCTCGAATAATATCCGTAATCGCTTACCTGCATCGACGACTGTACTACCTCGCCGGTTGTTTCGTCTTGGTAATAGTTGGTTACAACATACGCGGATACATCGTCTGTTGTAAATGTGCCGCCGCTGATGATGATTGTACAATCGCCGTACTCATTTAATTCATCGGTTGTAATTGTTCCGGTAATCGTGCCTGCCGCAATGGTAAGCGTTGCGTAATCCGCGACACCTGCCTTGCCCGCGTCAGAACCGTCGCTGCCGTAGGTAATATTTCCGTCAACAGTGCCGGTGAAATTCGAGTCAATCGTTACGGAAACTGTGCTGTAACCGCCGTTTGGCCAGTAATAAACATCAATAGCGGTTTTGGATGAATTGTATGTAAGTATGTTTGTATCTCCCGTAAGTACAGTATTTCCGTTGTTGCAGCTCAAAACCAATGCGCAGTTTTTATGGTAGGTTCCGTCAAGCGTTACATCTTCCAATGTCAGATTGCAATAGTTTTGAATCAATAATTTAACCGTTGATTTTCCTGCTTTAATCGTTCCGTTTTTAATGGTAAGACTTCCGCCCGCCTTAAGCTGCAATCCGTTAGTTTCCGTGCCGGACGAACCTGCGGTCGTAACTATTGTATATGTGTATCCGTTTAAATCAATCGTAATTCCATCTTTTTCACCGGTTTCAAGAGCTATACCGCCATCGACAACGTTTCCGAGCAATGTAACGGTATCGCCGCTGCTTGCAGCCGCAACCGCCGCAGTAATACCCGAATAATAGGTCACAGTACCCTCACTTGTCGTTACAGTTGCTCCCGCTGTTTCTTCTGTTAAATCTGTAATGTAATACGGATAATCCTCATTGGTGTCATCGCTGATACAATCCTTACCGCTCGCGCAATAGCATGTAACATCTGAGCTGTAGCGACCGTTTGAAAGGGTTATTGTTTTGTTGGTAAGAGGATAGGCGTCCCCGCTGCTCATAAATAAATAACTGTCTCCCGTTACATCAAAACTTGATTTCGTTCCGCCACAGTAAACGGCATACGTTTTACCATTGATATATACGTTTGAGTCGGCATTGTCGGCTTTTATATCAAGAGTTGCATTAGAAGAGGCTCCATTTACATATACCGCATATCCTTGTGTTCCGGTAACCGTTCCGCCGGCTATGGTCACCTCACCTCTGATATTCATTCCTCTCAATCCCTTAACGCTTCCGGCGTTCATGGTTAATTTAGCGTCCTTGTAAACAGAAATTCCAGCTATCTGACTATTAGTAGATACAACTGTATTTTCAACAAGACCTCCGCCCTCGCTATCATTAAGTGTAAGCTCTCCGGTCACATATAAAATACCGTTGGTATTACTAACCGTTCCGCTAATGGTCTTTCCATTCAAATCAAGCGTAAACGTTCCGGTTACCTCCTGTTTGCTTGTAATATCTTCAACATTAGCCAACAATGTCAGCGTGCTATCCGCATTGCTGTTAGCATACGAAAGCGCGTCGGCAAATGTATCATAATAAAGTGTTGTTTCACCATATGTCACCGACGCGACACTACTCTCCGATTGTTCCGACGAGCCCTCTGCAAACAGCGTAAACTCCGCTGTCTCGATTTCCTCATCGACTTCTTCCTCTTCTTCCTCAATATCGAGTGTTTCCTCGATTACTTCCTCCGCGTCATCCGACTCCGGATCCGGCGCGGCGAATACCGGCATTGCCGAGCTTGCCGCGAGCATTGCCGCCGTTGTTAAAAGCGCCAAAATTTTCTTTAAATTCCTCATGTTTTTGTCCTCCTTCTTTGAGTATGATTTTATGTTTTTTATTAAACATACTCTTATTG
>JAJQAT010000101.1 GCA_021203665.1 Bacillota bacterium | reverse complement strand
GTATAATAATAAGGACAGAAAAAAATAAGGAGGCGTAAATATGAATAAACAACCGGCTGCCCATTTTAAGGGAACAAAGGCTCAGGAAGCTGAGTTAAAGGAATTTATTGAAATTGAGAAATCGCAGCCCGGAGCGCTTATGCCCGTATTGCAGAAGGCTCAGGAGATATACGGCTATCTCCCGATCGAGGTGCAGGACATGGTTGCCGACGGACTTAATATCTCTTTAAGCGAGGTTTACGGCGTTGCGACATTTTATTCCCAATTTTCTCTTAACCCCAAGGGCGAGCACCGCATAAGCGTCTGTCTCGGCACGGCGTGCTATGTAAAGGGCGCGGACAAGATTCTTGAGGGAGTTGAGAAAAAGCTCGGGATTAAATGCGGCGAATGCACGCGGGACGGAGTTTTCTCGCTCGATTCATGCCGATGCGTAGGCGCGTGCGGTCTTGCTCCGGTAATGATGATCGACGAGGACGTTTACGGCAGAATGACCGTTGACCAGATTGACGACATACTTGCAAAGTACACAACAAAGAAAAAGAAGAAGTAAGGGAGGAATATGAATTGCTGAGTGTTGAAGAATTAAACAAAATCCGCGAAAATACGAAAAACATCGTTTCAATGCGAGATGAGAACGCGGAAAACAATTCGGGCTACAAATACCAGGTGCTCGTGTGCGGAGGTACCGGCTGTCATTCCTCCGGAAGCCAGAAGGTGCTTGACGCGCTGACGGAGCAGATTGCGGCGCACGGACTTGAAAAGGACGTTAAAATCGTGCGTACCGGCTGTTTCGGTCTTTGCTCGTTGAGTCCTATAATGATAATTTATCCCCAGGGATATTTCTACGCGAGAGTTCAGCCGGAAACCATTCCGGAAATTGTCGAGGAGCATTTGATTAAGGGAAATGTTGTAAAGCATTTGCTTTATGAAAGCACCGTCTGTGAGGACGGAACCGTAAAGCCGCTCCAGGAAACGGATTTCTACAGAAAACAATTAAGAGTCGCTCTTAAAAACTGCGGCGTTATCGACCCGGAGGATATTGAGGAATACATAGCGACGGACGGCTACCAGGCATTGGCAAAGGTTCTTACCTCAATGACGCCCGACGACGTGATACAGGTGCTGCTTGACAGCGGACTGCGCGGCAGAGGCGGCGGCGGTTTCCCGACCGGACGCAAATGGGCGTTTGCAAAGGCGTCCGAAAGCGACCAAAAATATGTGTGCTGTAACGCCGACGAGGGCGACCCCGGAGCGTTCATGGACCGTTCGATACTTGAGGGCGACCCGCATACCGTGCTTGAGGCGATGGCGATTGCCGGCTACACCATAGGCGCGAACAAGGGTTACATATATGTCCGCGCGGAATATCCCGTGGCGGTAAACCGTCTTAATGTCGCGATACAGCAGGCAAAGGATTACGGACTTTTGGGAGAGGGAATTTTCGGAACGGACTTCTCCTTTGATATAGAGCTTAGGCTCGGAGCCGGAGCGTTCGTATGCGGCGAGGAAACGGCGCTTATGACCTCAATCGAGGGCAACCGCGGCGAGCCGCGTCCAAGACCGCCGTTCCCTGCCGTTAAGGGACTTTTCGGCAAGCCGACAATTTTGAATAACGTGGAAACCTATGCGAATATATGTAAGATTATTCTAAACGGACCGGAGTGGTTCGCGTCAATGGGAACGGAAACATCGAAGGGTACAAAGGTATTCGCCCTCGGCGGCAAGATAACAAACGTAGGACTTGTTGAGGTTCCTATGGGAACAACCCTGCGTGAAATCGTCGAGGAAATCGGCGGCGGCGTACCGAACGGAAAGAAGTTCAAGGCGGCTCAGACGGGCGGTCCGTCCGGCGGCTGTATTCCCGCCTGTCATATAGACGTTCCGATAGATTATGACAATTTGATTAAGCTCGGCTCGATGATGGGCTCGGGAGGACTTATAGTTATGGACGAGGACACCTGTATGGTGGACATCGCGAAATTCTTCCTTGAATTTACTGTTGACGAATCGTGCGGAAAATGCACGCCGTGCCGTATCGGAACACGCAGACTTTATCAGCTTATCGACAAGATTACCAAGGGTGAGGGCAAGCTGGAGGATTTGGATAAGATTAAGGAGCTGTGCGCGCATATGCGCTCAACCTCACTCTGCGCGCTCGGTCAGTCAACGCCGAACCCCGTTATTTCAACAATGCGCTACTTCAAGGACGAATATGTCGCGCACGTTAAGGATAAGACCTGTCCGGCGGGCGTATGTAAGGATTTGATGTCCTACGAAATTGTTCCGAAGCTCTGTAAGGGCTGTACGCTCTGCGCTAAAAACTGTCCCGTTGACGCTATTTCCGGAACGGTTAAAAAGCCGCATAAGATTGACAGAAACAAATGTATCAAGTGCGGTCTGTGCATGAGAAACTGTAAGTTCGGCGCGATAATCAAGAAATAAGGGAGGAAATAAAATGGTAACTTTGAAAATAAACGGCATCAGCGTTACTGTGCCGGAGGATTATACCATTCTTCAGGCGGCAAAGGAGATAAATGTTGAAATTCCCTCCCTGTGCTACTTAAAGGATGTAAACTGTATCGGCTCATGCCGCGTGTGCGTGGTTGAGCTTGTGGAAAGAGGAAGGAGCCGTCTTGTTCCGTCATGCGTGTTCCCCGTAGCGGAGGGTATGGAGGTTTATACAAACACTCCGGCGGTAAGAACATCGAGAAGAACCACTATCGAGCTTATTCTTTCAACGCATCATAAGAAATGTCTTTCGTGCGTAAGAGGAAACAACTGTGAGCTGCAAAAGCTTGCGTTTGACTACGGCGTTGACGAGGACAGATTTGCTCAGGAGGAAATAAAATACGAAATAGACGACCTTTCGCCGTACATAGTGAGAGATAACAACAAATGTATTATGTGCCGCCGCTGCACGGCAGCCTGCAATAAGGTTCAGACAGTCGGCGCGATAGGCGAAATCGGCAGAGGATACAAGGTACATATCGGCTGCGCCTTTGAAAAGAGTATGGACGAGTCCGTATGCGTCGGCTGCGGTCAGTGTATAGTAGCCTGTCCCGTCGGAGCGCTCAGCGAGAAGAGCCAGATTGACGACGTTTGGGACGCGATTGCCGACCCGAATAAAAAGGTTGTCGTATTCACCGCGCCGTCGATACGCGCAACGCTCGGCGAATGCTTTGATATGCCTGTCGGCACAAACGTGGAGGGCAAAATGGTAGCGGCAATCCGCCGCCTCGGTGTGGACGCCGTGTTCAATATGGACGTTACGGCGGATTTGACGATAGTCGAGGAGGCAACCGAGCTTTTAAACAGGCTTGAAAACGCGCACGATTTGCCGATGTTTACAAGCTGCTGTCCCGGTTGGGTAAAATTTGTTGAGCATCAATATCAGGACTTTATCCCGAATCTATCAACCTGTAAATCACCGCAGCAGATGTTCGGCGCGGTGCTGAAAAATTATTACGCGCAGAAAAAAGGAATCGACCCGCATGATTTGTTTGTTGTGAGCATAATTCCGTGTACCGCGAAGAAGTTTGAATGCACGCGCGAGGAGGGAAGCGCTTACGGTTTCGCGGACGTGGACGTATCGCTTACCACGCGTGAGCTTTCCAAGATGATTAAGGGCGCGGGCTTGAAATTCACCGAGCTGAAGAACGAGAAGTTTGACGACCCGTTTGAGATTGCAACGGGCGCGGGCGCGATATTCGGCGCGACAGGCGGAGTTATGGAGGCGGCACTCAGAACAGCCGCGGATATACTTGACGGCGGCTCTAAAAAGATTGAGTTCAGAGAGGTAAGAGGAACGGACGGAATCAAGGAGGCGGAGTACACGCTCGGCGGCAAAAAGCTTAAGGTTGCCGTTGCGTCGGGACTCGGCAACGCGAGAAAGATTCTGGACGGAATAAGGAGCGGCGAAAGACACTATGATTTTGTTGAGATCATGGCGTGCCCCGGCGGCTGCGTAAACGGCGGCGGTCAGCCCGTACAGGGCGACAGCGTCAGAAATTACGTTGACCTTAAAACGCTCCGCGCAAAGGCTCTCTATGATGCGGACAGAAAGCTTAAATTCAGAAAATCGCATCTCAACCCCGTTATTCAAATGCTGTATGACGAGTATTTCGACGCGCCGGGCAAGCACCGCGCGCATAGACTGCTGCATACCACATATGTAAAACGCGATAAATATTAATAAATTAAAACAACGGCATATCGCAACAGGGCGATATGCCGTGTTTATTAATGCACAAATTCGTTACAATCCGAGTATCTGCTTTTTCTTTTCGTCAAACTCATCTTGAGTAATAACTCCCTCGTCCAACAGCTCCTTACATATTTTCAGTCTGTCCGCATCTCCGATTTTAACTGCATTCGGCACTGCCGCGGACTTCTCCCTTTTCACGGCAAATTTACCGTCGCTTAACCACAATCCCGCGAACAGATATGCCGCTATTTCTATTATGTCGAAAATAAGAGTAACGCCGCATGATTCAATAAACACCAAAAATGAGTTGTCATACGCGTACAAAAACCACCAAATATAATAAAATATACTGCCAATCAAAAGCAGCACCGCAGGTAAAAACCAAATCCTTTGAGCGATTCTTTTAAAGGTGCTGTCCTTTGACGCTGTTGACGGAATACAAAAGGCAACTGTCAAAAACGTCAATGCCGCCGCAGCAAGAGAGAAAAGTCCAAAATAAACGGCGGTCTCTGTATGCGAAATATTTATAACAGTAAAGTATGCGTTTATAACAGTCATCAAACCCGCCGCAATTATCTCAACTATATGCCTCCTTGACCTAAGCATGATAACCGCAAATATAAAATAAAAGACGAATTTAGTGATGTAAAGAATGCAATCGGAAAACGAAATCTCCGGAAAAATCAGACTTCCGTACAGAATCAATTCCAAACAAACATTTACCGCCGACTGACCAAAGCAAGCTCCCGCAATATTTGAATACAGTATATTATCCCTTTTCATTTTTATCCCCCACTACCGC
>JAJQAT010000185.1 GCA_021203665.1 Bacillota bacterium | reverse complement strand
TTGAGGAAGTTTCAAAAAATACAATCTGTAAATTTATATACAGCTTGTACTTATAATGAAAAGGATACGTTTAAAATCACGATTTTGAGGGTATGAGTATAACTTACTTCACAAATTCCAATCTCCGAAACATCAGCTTTTATGCGGTGCAAACCGCCAAAAACGCTGTCACTGCAAAGAAAAAACGGTATATCGCAAAACCTGTGATATACCGCTTTTTGTACCATGCTTGACAGCCTGCCGTAAAATTTGTTGTTATACTGTCGTATGTGAGGTATGCATTGCGATACCCGCTTTTTTAATCAAATTTATGACGCGTTACATGGAGAAAAATTCTGAAATAAATTTTTTTGCAGCTCTTTTTCTTCATAAGCTTGAAAACCTTATGGTTGACGCTGAAATTATCCTTTGGAATATCCTCTATAAAAATATCGGTGATTTCTTTAATTCTTTCAAGCCGCTTTTTGGGAGACAGCTTCAAATTCGGGTTAAACAGGAAGCAAAAGCTGCCGAAGGTTTTATGAAAATAATCTTCAAATATCCTGTTCCTCACCTCAATATTATCCTCATTCCACGCGCAGACAATATCCTTTATATACATGGTAGAGCCGCGCGCCGTATCAAAAATATCAAAGCGGTATTTATCCCAAAATCTTTTATATGTGTTGACAGTGTATCGGCACAGCACATCGCCCACGATATAAAAGCCGTTAATGTAATTCACGTACCGAGCCACAAACACATCATCCTGGCTCTTGCGGAGATCGGGGAAACGAATATTGTGCTTTCGGATAAGCTCCATTTTATAGAGCTTATACCATGCCGCGCCCTGTATTCCTTTTTCGCCGTACATAAACAGCTGATCGAGGTAATCCCTGCGCGCCTCATCGCCGGTACGCTTTAAGCCGTCGGTTTTGTTTATCGTGCGAAACACCTTTTCACCGTCATACATTGAAAAGCTGCACGCCACAAGGTCCACATTTTCTCTTTCCATCGCGGTGACGAGCGTTTCCACAGCGTTTTTTTCAAGATAATCGTCAATATCAAAAAAATACACATAATCGCCCGTAGCTTTTCTTATTGCAAAATTGCGCGCAGCGCCGGGGCCCTCGTTATTCTTGCTAAAAACCGCGATGCGCCTGTCCTTATCCGCCTCGGCAAGACATTTTAAGTAGCTTTTATCCTTTGAGCCGTCGTCTATTATTATAATTTCAAGATTTTTATAAGTCTGCTCCGTCACGCATCTTATACCGCTTTCAACGCAGCTCTCCATATTATACACCGGAATAATTATACTAACCTTTTTCATACCGCTATCCTCTGTCACATATTTTCTTTACCGCGTTAAAATTGCGCTCGCAGTTGTTTGTATCCCTCAATGTGAAAAATTGATTTATTCTGTCAAGATATTTGCCGTCCGTTTCCGCGCCGTTCGCTAATATGCGTTCGAGCGAGTCAAGCAAGGTCCGCTCGTCATAAACCACATCGCCGAACGCGTCGCGCTTGTAGCTGAAATATCCCTCGCTGTAATGATTTTTTCTGAATTTTTCCTCGTCAAACTGGTAGAAAATCATCGGCTTTCCCATATATCCGTAATCGAAAAAGACGCTTGAAAAATCGGTTATCAGCACATCGGTTTTTATAAGCAGCTCCTGGACTGTACAGTCTCCGAAGGACATTATTTTGACCCTATCGCCGCCGCTGAAGCAATCGATAAATCTCTGAATTTCCATATGCGGATAAAACAGCACCTCATAGTTGTACTTTTCAAGGATTTCTTCTAATCGGCGGCTGTTTAAAAGTCCGTTAAAGGCTTTAAAATAATCGCTTTCCGTAAATTCCTTTCTTTCCGCGCCGCGCAAATCGTACCGCCATGTCGGCATAATGAGAATTTTGCGTGATTTTTCTTTTATTTTATATAAAGCGTCATACCGGCAAAGTCCCAAAAGCCGCGCCGCGCCGGCGTCATATCCGTACTGCTTTTGTACGTACTTATGCTCACTCTCTGCCGAGCATACAAACAAATCGACATTTACGTTATTACTATACAAAAATGTAATATTATCCTTTGTGACGCCGTGCTGTAAAAATATTTTCTTGCCCTTTACCCAGCCGTGCTTATCCGCGCGGATAAAAAAGTCTATGTCCGGCGTGTACCCCATTATATGCGTGCTTATTTTTACTTTGGAGAGGACAAGCGCCAAATAATGCGCGAAGCTGCCGCGGTTTATCAAATTGCCGAGTGTTTCGACCCGCGGTCTGTCCGATGAATCCCTGCTTATCGCAAACGCTATATTTATTTCCGGATGATTTTGGGTTATGTATTTGAAGAGATAATATCCGTTGTCGCGCGCGTCAATGCCGCGCTCGGAAATAAGCCACAAATTTTTATATTTCGCTTTATTCTTAAAAAACGGCGACACAACGCGCGCCGCGCCGAATTTTACTGTGCAGGAAATATATTTTACCGCTTTTTTGCAAATTCTATGCAAATTCATTTATCTCCCCTCCCGTACATTTTATGTAAATATTATATCAGACATCAAGCGAATTTTCAATACAAAAATGAGCTGTTTGAATAAAACAGCTCATTTGCTGAAACCTACATATTCTCAAGCAGCTTGTCTATGCTTGCTATCTTGATGCACGTCACCAAAATCTCGCACGCCTGCTTTAATTCCTCGGTTGAGGGGTATGTCGGGGCGATACGGATATTGGAATCGTGCGGGTCCTTGCCGTAGGGGAATGTCGCGCCGGCGGCTGTCATAACAACTCCCGCCTCTTTGCACATCGCAACCACTCTCTTGGCGCAGCCGTCCATTGTATCAAGCGATATAAAATATCCGCCGTTCGGCTTTGTCCACCTTGCGATGTCAAGTCCGCCCAGCTCGCTTTCGAGAGAATCCAAAACAGCCTCAAACTTCGGTCTTATTATCGCGGCGTGCTTTTTCATATGCTCAAGCATACCGTTGAAATCGCCGAAGAACTTTACGTGGCGCAGCTGATTTAATTTATCGTGACCTATTGTCTGAACCTTCATCTGATTTCTTATAAATTTCAAATTCGCTTTCGACGCGGAAATCGCCGCTATGCCCGAGCCCGGGAATGTAACCTTTGAGGTGGAGCAAAATTTGAAAACCATATCGGGATTGCCGGCTTTGGCGCATTCTTCGAGAATTTCAAGAATGTGATCCTGCTTATCCTCATACAAATGGTGTATGCAGTAAGCGTTATCCCAATAAATTCTGAAATCCTCCGCTGCGGGTTTGAGATTCGCGAAGCGTCTTACGGTTTCATCCGAATACGTTATGCCCGACGGGTTTGAATACTTAGGCACGCACCATATGCCCTTAATCGCGCTGTCGCTCGATACAAGCTCCTCCACCATATCCATATCCGGTCCGTCCGACGTCATCGGCACATTTATCATTTCAATTCCGAAATATTCCGTGATTGCAAAATGTCTGTCATAACCCGGCACGGGGCACAAAAACTTCACCTTGTCGAGCTTTGCCCACGGGGTTGAACCCATTACGCCGTGAGTCATTGAACGGGAAATTGTATCATACATTACGTTAAGACTTGAGTTTCCGTATATTATAATATTGTCAACGGGACATTCAATCATTGCGCTGAGCAGTCTTTTAGCCTCGATAATACCGTCAAGAACACCGTAATTTCGGCAGTCTACTCCCTCCTCGCCCACAAGGTCGTGACCCGAGAGAGCGCCTATCATTCCCATGGAAATATCAAGCTGCTCAACATTCGGCTTGCCCCTTGACATATCGAGTTTAAGTCCCTTGGATTTAAGCTCATCATATTTAGCCGCGGCTTTAGCGCGTTCGTTTAGTAATTCTTCCTTAGTCATTGCTTTATATGACATCGAAAACCCTCCTCTTTTTATAAATATGTATTATACATACCACATTGTACAGCACATAGTATACCACAAAAAACGCTTTAAGTCAATTCGTAAATCCCACAAATAGCGCGGGGCGTCACTTTACGATAAATTTATACTCGGTGGTAAAGTTATATTCCTCACCCTTTTTCAATATCGGCGACGGATAATGGCTAAAGGACATCGCGTTCGGGAAATACTGCGTTTCAAGACAAAATGCCTGGTGGATATTATAGTGCGCGCCGTCCTTGTATATGCCATCCTCAAGTCCGTTGGACGTGTAGAGCTGCATTGCGGGTTTATCGGTATAAACCTCCATTGCTATGCCGTTCTCGACGCATTTCGCAACAGCGGCAAGGCGGTATCCTCTGCCGTTTATCGCAAAATTATGGTCATATCCGCCGAACATTTCTATCTGCTCGAAATCGGCGTTTATATCCTGACCTATAGGCTTTGGTGCTCTGAAATCAAACGGCGTGCCGCTTACGGACAGCACCTCGCCCGTCGGCATACACTCGTTATCGTTGGGCGTGTAAAATGCCGAGTTTATCTGTAATATCTGCTTGTCAACCGTTCCGCTCGCGTGTCCGGCAAGATTGAAATATGAATGGTTTGTCATATTCACAACCGTGTCCTTGTCGCTTACAGCCCTGTAATTTATTTTTATCGAGTTTTCCTTTGTCAGCGTATATGTAACGGTCACGTCAAGCCTGCCCGGGAATCCCTCGTCGCCGTCGGGCAACACAAGCGAAAGCTCAAGCGACGGCTCCTCTCCGTCCCTTTCCTTTACCGACCATACCTTTTTATCAAAGCCGCAATTTCCGCCGTGCAGGCTGTTATTGCCCTCGTTTACACCAACGGAGTATTCCTCGCCGTTAAGCGAAAACCTACCCTTTGCGATTCTGTTTGCGTGTCTGCCGATAAGCGCGCCGAGATAGCCGTTGTTTTCGAGATAGTCCTCAAGGCTTTCACGTCCCAAAACGACGTCGGTTTTGTTGCCGTTTGCGTCGGTCACGTATAAATTCTTTATTATTCCGCCGAAGCTTAATATTTCCGCGCTTAAGCCGTTGCCGTTGTCAAGTGTGTACACGTACACATTTTCGCCCTCCGGCATTTTGCCGAAT
>JAJQAT010000114.1 GCA_021203665.1 Bacillota bacterium | reverse complement strand
GCGTCCCCGACTCCGGCGCCTTCGACGTTTACCGCGGCGGCAACGCCGTCACCGGAACCCACGGCGACACCGGAGCCGAGCGAAACGCCCGAACCCACGGAAACACCGGAGCCGAGCGAAACGCCCGAACCCACGGAAACACCGGAGCCGACAGCGGACGCGGAGGAGGAAACACCGGAGCCAACGGCGGAACCCGTAGCAATCGAACGCGACGGAAATCATATCTCATTGGATTTTGATTTTGAAAATCCGGTTGTGTATGTCGCGTTCAGAAACGGCGAAAGGCTTGAGAAAATAATCATAATAACCGATGTGCCGGCGGAATTTGATATTACCGACGAGTACGAGGATGTAAGGGTTTATATCTGGAATGCGGATAACAACAAGCCGTACACGGATGTGATAAAGCTGAGCTATAACGAGGAATAAATATTGGGGCAGACAAATTTTATGCTTTGTCTGCCTTATTTTTGTCCCGATTTTTATCACAATACTCGGTATTTTGTATTGACTTTAAATTTTTGCCGTTATAAAATATACATTATTAATTAACGATTAACGGAGGCTTGCATTATATGCAAAATGAAGAAAATCAAATGAAAATGGGCTATCTTATAAAAAGATTTGTTCCTTATTTCAAGAAATACAAACACATACTTATTCTCGACCTTATCTGCGCGTCGCTCACGACGGTGTGCGAGCTTGTCTTCCCTATGCTTGTCAGATACATAACAAATATGGGAATAAACGATATGGCGAGTCTTACTGTGGAACTAATACTTAAAATCGGACTTTTTTATCTTGTGCTGAGAATTATAGATTCCGCCGCGAATTTCTATATGGCGGACACGGGACATATTATGGGCGCGAGGATAGAAACGGATATGCGCCGCGACCTGTTCGCGCATCTTGAAACTCTTTCCCACGCGTATTACTCCGAGCATAAGGTCGGTCAGATAATGGCGAGAATAACGAGCGATTTGTTTGATATTACGGAATTTGCGCATCACTGTCCGGAGGAAATATTCATAGCCGGATTAAAAATAATTGTGTCGTTCATTATCCTTTGCGGAGTGAATGTTCCGCTCACGATTATAATATTCGCGTCACTGCCGCTTATTTTCCTGTTTGTAAAATTCTTTAACACACGCATGCGCCGAGCGTTTAAAAAACAACGTAACCAAATCGGCGAGATTAATTCTCAGGTGGAGGATTCTCTGCTCGGCATAAGGGTTGTAAAATCGTTTGCCAACGAGGATATTGAAAAGGAAAAATTCGAGGACGGCAACAGGAAATTCCTTGACACAAAAAAGCTCGGCTATTTCTACATGGCGGGCTTTCAGACCTCAAACAGAGCGTTTGAGGGCGTTATGTACCTTATTGTTGTGGTGGCGGGTTCGCTGTTTATGATAAACGGCAAAATATCGCCCGCCGATCTTACCGCGTATTTGCTGTACGTCAGCACCCTGCTCGCTACGCTCAGGACAATAATACAGTTCACGGAGCAGTTCCAGCGCGGCATGACGGGCATAGAGCGTTTCCTTGAGATAATGGACTCGCCCGCGGATATAACCGAAAGGGAAAACGCGCTCGAGCTTAAAGACGCGCAGGGAAATATTAAATTCGAGAATGTAAGCTTTCACTACAGCGACGATAATACGGAGGTTCTTTCGCATATAAACCTTAATATAAAAAAGGGCGACAGCGTCGCGCTTGTGGGACCCTCCGGCGGCGGAAAAACCACCCTGTGCAATCTTATTCCGCGCTTTTATGACGTTACGGAGGGAAGAATACTTATCGACGGCAAGGACATAAGGGATTTGACTCTGAAATCCCTGCGCGGCTCGATAGGCGTGGTACAGCAGGACGTTTATCTCTTTTCCGGCACAGTATATGAAAACATATCCTACGGTATGCCCGGCGCGCGCCTTGAGGATGTAATCGAGGCGGCAAAAAGAGCCGGCGCGCACGAGTTTATATCGGCTCTCGAAAACGGCTACGACACCTACGTGGGCGAGCGCGGCGTAAAGCTCTCGGGCGGTCAAAAGCAGCGAATAAGCATAGCAAGGGTTTTCCTTAAAAATCCGCCGATACTGATTCTCGACGAGGCAACCTCCGCTTTGGACAACGAAAGCGAAAAGATTGTGCAGGATTCCCTGGAGTCCCTTGCCAAGGGCAGAACCGTGTTCACAATAGCGCATAGGCTGACCACGATACGAAACGCGAATATGATACTGGTTCTGACGGAAAACGGCATCGAGGAGCAGGGCACTCACAAGGAGCTTATCGAAAAGGGCGGTCTGTATTATAATCTGTACAGTATGTACGCGTCACTGTAAGCAACCGGCTACGGTTTAAATAAATTTAAGAAAGGGGAAAATCACATGAACAAAAAACTGACGGCTGCCGCTTTGACGGCGGCTATGCTTCTGAGCGCGGCGGGCGCTCTTGCGACTGACATGACCTTGGGCGAGGAATACCGCGAAACGGAGGACGCGGCGGCTAAGGCGGAAACTCAGTCGCTCTACGATAACCGTCCGACGATGCTCAAGCAGGCGGAGGACCTGGGCAGAGGACTGACCGCGGTTCCGTCCGGCGACGGAATACTGGTAAGCTGGCGTTATTTGGGTACCGACAGCGCGGATATTTCATTTAATCTTTACAGAAACGGCGAAAAAATCGCCAAAATCTCCGACACAACAAACTACCTTGACGAAAACGGCAGCTCGGGCGACGAATACAGAGTTGTCGCGCTGAACGGCGGCGTCGAAACCGACGACGAGGACACCGCCACGGCTTGGGACAAGGAATACATATCGATACCCGTAAAGCAATACGACGCGGGCGATTACATAGTAGACGACGCGAGCGTCGGCGACCTTGACGGCGACGGCGAATACGAAATTATAGTAAGGCGCACTCCGTCAAACTATTTCGATCAGCTTCAGGTGGACGACACGACAAACGTCGTAACCGACAGCCGCGTCGCGTACCCGCTTGTCGAGGCTTACGAGATGGACGGCACGTATATGTGGACGCTGAATATAGGCAAAAACGAGGCGAACGAGATTGACGTAAACTTCCTCGTATACGACATAGACGGCGACGGAAAAGCGGAGGTTATTATGCGCTCCTATGACGGCATGACCGACGGTGTCGGCAACGTGATAGGCGATGCCGACGCGGACTATGTGCAAAGCCTGCAAAAGCAAAAGGACAGACAATACCTTTCCGAGGGCAATGAGTACCTTTCCGTATTCGACGGCGAAACCGGCGCGGAGGAGGCGCGGACCGATTTGCTTCCCGCGCGTGACCCGCTTTCAAGCTGGGCATCGGTTTACACAGACACCTCGCGCCTTACAAAGCGCGCGAGCCATTACCTGCTTTCGACGGCGTATCTCAACGGCGAAACTCCGAGCATAGTAATGCTGCGCGGAGCCTGGGACGCGGTTAAGCTTGCCGCTTGGGACTACAAGGACGGAGAATTTACGGAGCTGTGGCAATACGATTCCGGCTCATCGTCAACCACAAGCAACCTGTACGGCGCGGGCTATCACAGCTTGGCTGTCGCGGATATAGACTTCGACGGCAAGGACGAAATCCTTTCCGGCGCGGGTGCGATAGACGACGACGGTACCTTTATGTACGCGACATACGCCGAGCAGGACGGCGAAATCAAGCTCGGTCACGGCGACGCCTTCGACGTGGCTAAAATGGATCCCGATTATGACGGATATTACGTGTGGGCGTGCCACGAAACAAAGGAGCTGCCCGCCAATATAGACCTGCACGACGCGCGCACCGGTCAGGTGCTTTACGGCTTTAACAAGCCTAAGGACACCGGACGCTCAAGAGCCGCCGATATTGACCCGACAAGTCCCGGCTGGGAGGTATGGGGCTCCACCGGAACACCGCTTCTCTCGCTTGACGGCACTCCGCTTATAACGGGCGTCGCGGACGAGCTGCAAGCCTCGCTGGACGACGGCACTCTTTTGCTGGGCAGCGGCGAAACTCTTTACGACGGCTGGAACACCTTCAGATACAGAAATGCCGACGGCACATATGTAACGGACTCGGAAACGGGTCAGGTAATATCCACCACTCTTCCGATGAACTTCAAGGCGTTCTGGGACGGCGATTTGCTTTCCGAGCTTGTGGACGACATAACCGTGTCAAAATACAACTGGGAGGACAAATGCGTTGACATTCTTTTCGAGGCTGACGGATGCGCGTCAAACAGCGGCACAAAGGCGGTGCCCTGTCTTGCGGCGGATATAATGGGCGACTGGCGCGAGGAAATTATCTGGCGCGACGAGGATAACACGGAGCTTAGAATTTACGCTACTCCCTACGAAACGGAGTATAAAATTCCGACCCTTATGCACGATATAACCTACCGCGAGGCGGTGGCTTGGCAAAACAACCACTATAATCAGCCGACCAACACAAGCTTTTATATGGGAGCCGAAACCACTGCCGTTCCCGCGCCCGAGATAAAGACCGTTTCGGGCAAGGTTAATCCGGATTTGCAGTCGTCGGGTGAAAGTCATCTTGACCTGCCCATATCCTACGACACGGAATCAAGCCAATCGGACGGCACGGTAATTTTAAAAATAGGAAAATCACAGGCAATCGCCGGCGGCACGGCAAAGCCCATCGACGAGCAAAGCGAGGACGTTGTTCCGATTATAGAAAACGACAGCACTCTTGTTCCGCTCAGGTTCATCTCGGAGAACTTCGGCGCAACAGTCGAATGGGACGGCGAAACGCAGGGAATAACAATCACTCTCGGAGATAAAACCGTTCAAATGACGGTAGGCTCGACCGTGTTCACGGTGAACGGCGAGGAAAAAACGCTTCTCACGCCGCCCGTGATATATAACGACAGAACTCTTGTTCCCGTAAGAGCGGTGCTTGAAAGCTTTGACAAGGAGCTGTACTGGGACAGCGAGAACCGGCGCGTCATAATAGGCGACGATGTTGAAAGCGCAGCGGACGAGCAGCTTGGGGCGTGGATTGAAGCCGCAAGCAGCCTATAACTTAACAC
>JAJQAT010000045.1 GCA_021203665.1 Bacillota bacterium | reverse complement strand
AAAAAGCAAATAAATGCTGTATAATAGGATATATCATTAAATTGGAGGCGGAAAAAATGAGTAAATTCACATACCGGCCTCAGGGCGTATGCAGTGTGCGTATAGACTTTGAGGTTGAGGACGGAATAGTTAAAAATGTACAATTCACAAGAGGCTGCAACGGCAATACGCAGGGAATCAGCGCGCTTGTTGAGGGAATGAAAGTGGACGATGTAATTTCAAGGCTCAAGGGTACGGACTGCAACGGCAGAGGAACGTCATGTCCCGACCAGCTTGCAAAAGCACTTGAAATGAGCAAAAATCAGTAATAAAAGCCGATTTGCCTTCATATACTAAGTATATGGAGGTTTTTAATTTGCAGGTTGTTACTATAAAGAAAAATTCCGTTATAAGAGCCGTAATCTTCGCTCTGATATTGGCGATGGGATTCGGAATCGCGCTTATGTCGCGCGGCAAGGAAGCTCCAGAGGCGGAGGTTAAGCTGTACCTTGTGGACGCGGAAATGCTGCGTCTTATTCCGGTAAGCGCCTATATTCCTCAAACAAATACCGAAAAAATGGCTCAGTGCGTTCTGGACGAGCTTATTGAGGGCAGGGACGATAATCCCAAAATACGCCGTCTTATCCCCAAGCAAAAGCGGTGTATGACGGTTGAGGTAAGGGACGGCATCGCCTATGTGGACATAAAAAGCGAAATGGTTGATGCGCATCCCGACGGACGGGATTTGGAGCTTTTAACGGTTTATTCCGTGGTAAATTCGCTTACGGGTCTTGACGGAATAAAAAATGTGCGCTTTACCGTAGAGGGAAAGGTGCAAAAGGATTTTAAGGGATATATCGATATGCGGGAAACCTTTATTCCCGATTATTACGTGTAAGAGCTGTTTACAAAAGTGAACAGCTGAGATTGTAGACAAAACCGTTCGGGTTTTGTCTACTTTGTTATTGGGTGCTCGAGGTGCTAACCTCGAATGAAAATCATTTTTGACGACATGCGCGTCAAAAATGGCTTAAAACCTAAAGTTTCGACGCAAGGAGGAACTTTTGGTTTTTTCATTTAAAAGAAATTGAAAAAAGCATCGATGATGCTTTTTTCGCTGTCGACAGGTATATCTTTGATATACTTGTCGACAGTCTGAGCTCTTTTTTTGTTCTAAATTTACCGCGGCTTTAATATATATCATATACAAAACACGAATGGAGGAACAAAGAGATGTACATAGCAAATAATGAAACAGCGATTTCTTCAAGGGGCATATTGAACTTTATGCCGCGGGGTATACGCAGGTATATGTATAACATAAATCTTGACGGCGCGTGCGAGATACATATGCGTTTGGGCAAGCCGCTTTGTATACATTATGCCGACGGGTGCTTTTATGTCAATCATAAGGGCAACCTTACCGCTCTGCCCGCGTCCGCCGTCAGGGTGACGCGCGAGCATATAGACGAGGCTCTTGAAATAGCCACAAGCGCGTCCGTGTATTCCGTTAAGGAGGAGATAAAAAACGGATTTCTCACAATAGCCGGCGGACACAGAATAGGCATAACCGGCACGGCGGTCATAAAAGAGGACAAGGTGTCGTTTATTAAGGATATTTCAGCGCTTAATTACCGTTTGGCGGGCGAGGTTATAGGCGCGGCTGACGAGGTTATGCCGATGATTCTGGACGGAGGAGGTATAAGAAACACGCTTATAATATCTCCGCCTGGCGCGGGAAAAACCACGATGCTGCGCGACATAGCGCGTCAGCTTTCCTATAAATCCTACAAGGTAAGCGTAGTGGACGAAAGACGCGAGGTGGCTGCGTTGTGCGAGGGCAGGAGCGCGTTTGATTTGGGGTTTTCAACCGATGTGCTGGAGGGTGCGGACAAAGCCGAGGGTATGCTTATGGTACTGCGCTCTATGAGTCCCGATGTGATTGTGACCGATGAGATAGGCAAGCAGGAGGATATAGACGCCGTGGAAAAAATCACAAACAGCGGCGCGGCTGTAATTGCCACGATACACGGCAGAAATGTCGAGATGATAAAGCGCAGAGATGATTTAAGGCGAATGCTTATGTTTTTCAATCTCGTAATCACGCTTGGCAAGCGCGGCGGGATAGGCACGGTGGAGGAGGCGCTTTTGGAATGGTAAAAATTCTCGGTGCCGTTATGACGGGCGCGGCTTGCGGGTGCTTCGGCTTTAAGCTTAGCCTTTCGATGAAAACGCGGGTAAAAAGCCTCGCGGATATTGCGGCGTCGCTTGAAATGCTGGAAAGCGAAATAAGCTTTAGCGTAAACAAGCTGAAGAAAGCCTTCGCACGCGCCGACCGGAACGGACTTTTCACGTCCGCCGCCGATAATATGGAGGAAAACGGAATAGACCGCGCGTGGACGGAGGCGGTGGATAAAAATAAATCGCGGCTGTGCCTTACCTCGGCGGACAGCGATATACTGCTTATGCTCGGGAAAAATATCGGCAGGACCGACGCGGAGGACCAAATAAAGAACATCAAATATATAAAGGCAATGGTAAAGGAGCGGGAAAAGCAGGCGCAAAGCGATTATGACCGATTCGGTAAGCTGTATAGGAGCGGCGGAGTGCTTATAGGACTGATGATAATAATTATATTAATCTGATGAGGCGGCAATTATGAACGTAGACTTAATTTTTCAAATAGCGGGCGTCGGAATAATCGTGGCGGTTTTGAACCAGCTTTTGACGCGCGCGGGACGGGAGGAGCAGGCTTTGCTGACGACAATAGCGGGACTTGTGGTGGTGCTGTTTATAGTTACGCAGCAGATTGGGGAATTATTTGATACAGTGAAGAGTATATTCAATCTTTAAACGGTAACGCGAAAAACAAGCGGCGCATCTTGTCATTATTCGGAGCTTGAAGTATAAACATACGACTGCGCTCCTCATAACGGCAATCTGCTTGCTTCTTTTCCGCGTTATGATTTGCGGCACCGCGGGGCAGCAGGACGGAGGACACAATGGACATTTTCAAGGTAATAGGAGTGGGATTGGTGGGCGGAGTGCTGTCAATGACGGTAAGGCAGTATAAAAAGGAATACGCTGTGCTTGTGGGACTTGCCACAGTTATTGTGATACTGTTTTTCACATTGGACACGCTTGAAACCGCCATAGACCGCATTTCGGTCATAACCGAGAAAAGCGGGGTGGACGCGCGGTATTTTACGGCGGTTATGAAGGTGGTGGGCGTGGCGTACATAACGCAGTTCGGAGCGGAAATACTTCGTGACGGCGGTGAAAACGCCATTGCTTTAAAGGTGGAGCTTGCCGGCAAGGTGTTTATTTTGGGACTTACTCTGCCGATAGTGACGGAGTTTTTGGAGGTGTGTGTGAATGCGCTTTCTGCTGTTTAAGGCGGTGCTTTTGATTGTGCTGCTGATACCGGCGGGAGCGTGTGCGGCGGATATGCCCGCTCTTGACGGCGAGGATATGTTCAACGAAACTGTGGAAAAAACCGTCGCGGGTGAAATGTCGCTGAACCCTATCGGCATATTGAATATGCTTTCAGATGACCTTTTGGGAGAGATAAGGGAATGTGCCGACGATGTGATGATACTTTTTATAATAGCGGCAATTTCGGGCGTGATAACGACGATTTCATCATCGTTCGGGAATAAGTCCACAAGCGAGGCGGCGTTTTTCGCCTGCTTCACGCTGATGTCCGCCGCGGCGGTTAAATGCTTTAGCGTCGCCATGGGGTACGGCACGGAGGTGGTAGAGGCTATGACCGATTTTATCACAAAGCTGTCGCCGC
Organism: Bacillota bacterium; assembly: GCA_021203665.1. Lineage (GTDB taxonomy): Bacteria > Bacillota > Clostridia > UBA1381 > UBA1381 > Hominilimicola. Next base: position 1,317 of record JAJQAT010000045.1, on the reverse strand, counting down.
TTTTGATGCTGATGATTGCCGCAAGCGGAAAGGTTGTAAGCGCGGCGACGTTTCAGCCGGTAATGTCGGGCGCGGTATACGTGGTGTCGGTTGTAATAGAAAAATGCCTTGTGCCGCTTATAGCGTTCAGCTCTGTATTGGCGGTGGCGGGCAATATCAGCGACAAGGTACAGCTTTCGGGATTTTGCAGGGTGATAAAGTCAATTTCAAAATGGCTGATGGCGGCAATTATCACGATTTTTACCGGAATAAGCGCAATTTACGGCTTTTCGTCTCCGGCGCTTGACGCGGTAAGCGGAAAGGCGGTTAAATTTGCCGTAGGCTCGCTTGTGCCGGTGGTCGGTACCTTTTTGTCGGACACTCTCGAAACGGTGGTAAGCGGTACGCGCCTTATGAAAAACGCAGTGGGAACATCGGGGATAGTTGTGATGTGCGTAATATGCGCGGTACCAATCTTGAAAATAGGCGTGATACAGCTGATGCTGAAATTAACCGCGGCTATAGCCGAACCGCTCACGGACAAGCGCATTTCCTCGATGATGTGGGAGGTGTCCGAATCCGTGACGACCGTTTTCGCGGTGGTGATAATGGTGGCTGTGCTGTTTTTGATAAATATAAGCATAATGCTCGCGGCAACGAACGGAGGATAATTTATGAAAGCGTATATAATCACAATAATCGGCGCGACATTGCTTTCCGCCGCGGCGGGAATATTGGCGCCGGAAAAATGGCGCTCATATGTGCAGATTATCGCCGGATTTGTGATAATAAGCAGCATAATCTCGCCCGTGACGTCCATTGTTAAGAGTGATATTTTTGACGGATTTGACAGCGTTGAGCAAAATATAGAAAGCAGTGAAAGCTTACAGGCGGATTTGGTTATAGAGGAATTGAAGCTTCGTATAAACGAGGATATAAAATCGCGAATGGAAAAGGAATTTAATCTGTCCGTAACGGCGCAGTGCGAGATATGCGTGAATGATGAGGGTGAGATTGAGGGAGTGGACAGCGTGTATATTTACGGGGATAAATTGACGGACCGCGCGCAAAGCAGGATATGCGAGGTGTACGGCTTGGAGCCTTATGAGGTGCATAATGAATAAGGAAGAATTTTTAAAAATATTCAAAAATAAGAATAACCGGCTGATATGGTTAATATTAATAATTGGAGTTGTACTTATGGCGGCGGCGGGCGGATATAAAAAGGACAGCGCGGCGGAAAATACGGCGTGGGAGGTAAGCATTGCCGACGATGAGCGGCGCCTTGAGGAAATTCTCTCTCAGATTGAGGGAGCCGGCGAGGTAAAGGTGATGATA
>JAJQAT010000090.1 GCA_021203665.1 Bacillota bacterium | reverse complement strand
ACATAATACTTTTTACGATATATAATTAATATTCGGGAAGAATTTATGCCGCCTCGGCGGCGAAACGGAGGATTATTATGAGCAACATTAAAGCGTGTATATTCGACCTTGACGGTACGCTTACCGACACAATCCGCGCGATAGCGCATTTCGGAAATATGGCGTTATCCGCCTACGGTATGGAGCCTATTCCCACGGAAGACTATAAAATGTACGTGGGCGACGGACGCGACAAGCTTATTCACCGCATTCTCGCCGCGCGCGGAAACGACACGGCGGATATGTTTGAAAGGGTTCGCGATGTATACGACGAAAACTATGAAAAGGACTATCTTTACGATACAAACGCCTATGACGGCATACCGGAGCTGATAGCGGCTCTCAAGGAAAAGGGCGTCAAAACCGCGGTATGCTCCAACAAGCCCGACAACGTGGTGCATTTTGTGACGGACAATATATTCGGCGAAAGCTGCTTTGACGCGGTACGCGGCGTTATAGACGGTATGCCGACAAAGCCCGACCCGCGCTCGGCGCTTGAAATTGCCGCGGCTCTTAAAGCCGACCCGTCGGAATGTCTGTTCCTCGGAGATACCAACGTGGACATATTAACCGCGAAAAACGCCGGAATGACCTCTGTCGGAGTGCTGTGGGGATTCCGCTCAAAAACGGAGCTTGTACAGGCGGGCGCGGACTACATCGCGGAAAATCCGCACGTTATTTTACAATTAATTTAAGCGGGAGGAAACATAAAATGAGAACAAGCGGAATATTAATGCACATATCATCGCTGCCGTCCGATTACGGCATAGGCACGCTCGGAAAAGAGGCGTACAGATTTGTTGATTTTCTGAAAAGCGCAAAGCAGCGCTGCTGGCAGATACTGCCGGTGGGTCCCACAAGCTACGGAGATTCGCCGTATCAGTCGTTTTCGACTAACGCCGGCAATCCGTACTTTATAGACCTCGATATGCTGTGCGAGGAGGGACTTTTGAAAAAGACCGACTGTGATAAGCTAAGCTGGGGCGCGGACAAAAAAAGAGTTGATTACGAAATTATATATAAAAACCGATTTAAAATTTTGCGTAAGGCTTTCAACAATTTCAAAAAGGGCGATTTGACCGAATTTAACGCGTTCCTTGAAAAAAACGAAAAATGGATTTCAAATTACGCGCTTTTTATGAGCATAAAGGACGATAACGGCGGCAAATCCTGGCTTGAATGGAAGGACGGTCTGAGAAAACGCGACCCGCACTCGCTTTGGGAATTTAAATCCGCGCACGGGGACGATGTAATATTTTGGGAATTTTTGCAGTTCAAATTCTTTGAACAGTGGGACAAGCTGAAAAAATACGCGAACAATAACGGAATTTCCATAATCGGAGATATTCCGATTTATGTCGCGCTTGACAGCGCCGATGTATGGGTATATCCCGATCTTTTTGAGCTTGACGGGGATTTAATGCCTACAGCCGTCGCGGGTTGTCCGCCCGACGCGTTCTCGCCGACCGGTCAGCTTTGGGGCAATCCGCTCTACAACTGGAAACGCCACAAGGAATTGGGATTCGATTGGTGGATTGACAGAATACGCGCGGCGACCTCTCTTTATGATGTTGTCCGCATAGACCATTTCAGAGGCTTTGAGGGGTATTATTCAATCCCGAGCGGCGACAAAACCGCCGAGCATGGAAAATGGCTCAAGGGTCCCGGTATGGATTTATTCGACGCGGTAAAAAAAGCTCTCGGCGACCTGCCGATTATAGCGGAGGATTTGGGATTTCTTACGGAGGACGTGCATAAGCTGCTCAAAAAATCGGGATTTCCGGGTATGAAGGTGCTTGAATTCGCGTTCGACCCGCGCGAGGAAAGCGATTATCTCCCTCACACATACACCTCAAACAGCGTCGTATACGCCGGCACGCACGATAACAACACTCTTTTGGGCTGGCTTAAGGAGCTTGACAAGGACACGCTCGATTTTTGCAAAAAATATCTCGACGCCGAGGACGATTTGGCGTGGAAAATAATCAAAACGGCAATGGCGAGCGTCAGCGACACCGCCATAATACAAATGCAGGATTATTTGGAGCTTGACGAAAGCGCGAGAATGAATATCCCGTCCACGCTCGGCGGCAACTGGCAATGGCGTATGGGCAAGCGCGACGCGACAAAAAAGCTTGCCGAAAAAATCGCCGACATAACCCGTACATACGGCAGATGCGAAAGACAGTGATTTTATGCAGACAATAGAACAGGCGCTTTCGAGGCTTGAAAAATCAAGCTTCCGCGCCGGCTTTCATTTAAAGGAAAGGGATAAGGAATACGTCCGGCAAAAGGGTATGGACACCATACGTTCCCACGCGCGCGATTTCGTGAGAGAACGCCTTGCGCCCGCCGTCATTCCGAACGACGGAAAGCAAACGCCGATGCGCTCTCATCCGGTGTTTATCGCTCAGCACGCGACCGCCTGCTGCTGCCGCGGCTGTCTTAATAAGTGGTACAACGTACCCAAAAGCACGGAGCTTTCGCAAATTCAACAGGAAAAAATCGTAAACCTGCTTATGGCGTGGATTGAAAAGGAAATGAAATGAGCCTTGCGGGTCGCCCGCTGCGAGGTAAATTTGCGGCGTGTGCGAGCCTCCCTTGCGGAGCGTTGCCAAAAGTACGGCTTTATTTTTCATGCGCCCAAATCCCTCATCCGTCGGCTTCGCCGACACCTTTTTGGCTACGGCTACGAGCCTGCGGCTCTAAGCCGTTGCCAAAGAGGCGGCACGCCGGTAGGCGTGACGGAGGGGTTAGGCTCTCTTTTTTAAATATCTCAACATAAATTAAACCTATCGGAGGAAAATATGAAAATACAATTATCGGAGCATTTTACATACAGAAAGCTTCTGCGCTTCACGCTGCCGTCGATTATAATGATGATATTCACATCGATTTACGGCATTGTGGACGGTTTTTTTGTTTCAAATTTTGTCGGTAAAACATCGTTTACCGCGGTCAATTTTATCATGCCGTTTTTAATGATACTCGGTGCCGTGGGATTTATGTTCGGCGCGGGCGGCAACGCGCTCATTGCCAAGACTATGGGCGAGGGCAGAATGAAAAAGGCGCGCGAGCTGTTTTCGCTGTTTGTGTACGTTTCCGCGCTTTGCGGAATTATTATAGCCGCGCTCGGAATAATATTTATCCGTCCCGTTGCCGCCGTGCTCGGCGCGGAGGGTGAAATGCTCGACAGCTGCGTGCTTTACGGACGCATTATTTTGATTGCACTTCCGGCGTATATGCTGCAATTTGAGTTTCAAAGCTTCTTTGTCGCGGCGGAAAAGCCGCAGCTCGGACTTGCGGTGACGGTCGCGGCGGGTGTTACAAATATGGTTCTCGACGCTCTTTTGGTGGCGGTGTTTCCGTTCGGACTTAAGGGCGCGGCGGCGGCAACCGCGCTGAGTCAATGCGTGGGCGGCATTATTCCGCTTGTATATTTCTGCCGTCCTAACCCTACCCCGCTCCGCCTTACCCGCACTAAATTCGACGGCAAATCTCTGCTTAAAGCCTGCACGAACGGCTCATCGGAGCTGATGTCCAACATTTCAATGTCGATAGTGGGTATGCTTTACAATGCGCGGCTGATTAAATACGCCGGCGAGGACGGCGTTGCCGCCTACGGAGTGCTGATGTATGTAAACATGATATTTATAGCCGCGTTTATAGGATATTCCGTCGGAACCGCGCCGGTTATCGGCTACCATTACGGTGCGGAAAATCACGGCGAGCTGAAAAGCCTGCTTAGAAAAAGCCTTGTTGTGATAGGGATATTTTCGGTGCTGATGTTCGCGGCGGCGCAGCTTCTGGCAAGGCCTCTGTCAATGATATTCGTAAGCTATGACGAGAGCCTGCTCGAGCTGACGCTCAGAGGATTCGCGATTTATTCGTTCTCGTTCTTGTTCGCGGGCATCGCCATTTACGGCTCGTCATTCTTTACCGCGCTCAACAACGGCTTGGTCTCGGCGGCAATTTCGTTCCTTAGAACATTGCTGTTCCAGGTCGCGGCGGTTTTGATTTTCCCGCTCATTTGGGGCGTTGACGGAATTTGGATGTCCATCGTCGCCGCCGAGCTTATGGCGGCGGTAACAACAACCGTATTTTGGATTGCTCTTAAGGGGAAATATAAATATTGATGCGGCGGTTGGCGGCGGGCGGGAGGCTTATCACCGGCCGGAAGCGCGGGATAAAACCCCTCAGTCAGCTACGCTGACAGCTCCCCTGGGTAGGGGAGCCTTGCGGGTCGTCGAGGTCTTCGGCTTTGCTTTGCAAAGTCGAACAGACCCCTACGAGGAAATTTGCGGCGGGTGTGAGCCTCCCCCCTACTAGGGGAGGTGGCACGGCAAAGCCGTGACGGAGGGGTTTGCCTCCCTTGTTAAAGGGAGGTGGCATTTGCGAAGCAAATGACGGAGGGATTCTTTCGGCAGACTTGAATAGGAATCCCTCAGTCACTTCGTGACAGCTTTTTTGCTACGGCTACGAGCCTTTGGCTCTAAGCCTACGATTTGCGTTGCAAATCGTTCACCTTTAACAAGGGAGCCTTGCAGAGCATAGACAGAAGTGCGGCTTTATTTTTCATGCGGCGGAATCCCTCATCCGTCGGCTCCGCCGACATCTTTTTGGCTACGGCTACGAGCAAAGCTCTACGCCTACGATTTGCAAAGCAAATCGTTCACCCCTCAGGGGAAGGCTTAGGGTTTGCGGCGGATTTGGTTAGCCTTCCCTTGGGGGAAGGTGGCGCCCGCCGCAGGCGGGTGACGGATGAGGGAAGGCTCCCCTCGTAGGGGAGCCTTGCGGGTCGTCGAGGTGCATTTGTGGCGGGCGGGAGCCTCCCTTGTTAAAGGGAGGTGGCATTTGCGAAGCAAATGACGGAGGGATTCTTTCGGCAGACTTGAATAGGAATCCCTCAGTCACTTCGTGACAGCTTTTTTGCTACGGCTACGAGCCTTTGGCTCTAAGCCTACGATTTGCGTTGCAAATCGTTCACCTTTAACAAGGGAGCCTTGCAGAGCATAGACAGAAGTGCGGCTTTATTTTTCATGCGGCGGAATCCCTCATCCGTCGGCTCCGCCGACATCTTTTTGGCTACGGCTACGAGCAAAGCTCTACGCCTACGATTTGCAAAGCAAATC
>JAJQAT010000098.1 GCA_021203665.1 Bacillota bacterium | reverse complement strand
CGTAACCTCCTTAAATTTTTGTACAAAAATATGACAGTTTACCGTCGTGTCAAGGACGCCCTATGCCCATAACAAGCATAAACAACCACCGCCTTTCAAATTCGTAATCGATTGGGATTTTCCCGCATACAAAAAGCACGTCCGAAAACGTGCTTGATTTATTAAAGTATTCTTTGATTATGCTATTTTTAGCAATTCTCCTTTTTCAATACCGCAGGGATGTATTAAAACAGTTGTGCTTTTGCTTATATCCAGTGGATTGTCATAATTCGCCATTGCTACCGAGATAATATTATACATATTACCATTTTCATCTATAAGTCTGCTGCCGTTTTTTATATCTTCGCATTTCCCCTCGAATGTAACAGATACATTCTCACCAATTTTAAAAACATCAATAACCTTAAACATTTTGAACACCTCCGCTTTTCAGATATTCCTCTAATTCTTTTTTATATTCTCTTAATGCTTCCTTTGTTTGAGAAACTTCACGCTCGGTCAAGTTGTATGCGGAACTATTTTTTAATAACATATTCTGCGCCTCTATCTCGCAATTCAACCTGCTGATATAACTGCCGTCATTCTTTCCCTGACTATACTGAGCGGCATGTATCAATTCTTCAAACACACTTGCGCGTCCGGGATTGGTTTTCAATAAAATTGTTTCGGCGTTATATGTAATAGCCTCCGCGTGCTTACTTTCCAAATAAGCGTCAATTTCCTTACTGTATTGTATAGTACCGCCATTCTTTTTAAATGCTTTTTCAATCTTGTGCAACTGTTTTTTCGGCATAGGCTCAATATTGTTATCCTTTGATTTTCGATACATATCTTCACCCCTTATCTTTATTATACCACTTCCCGCCGATTTGTCAACGTAATTTTTCATCGCCGCGTTTTGTTCGTCCGTCAGGCTGTTCTTCCACTCCGCGAACGTCATATCCCCGTCTACCTTGTAATTCTTCCCCGTAAGCGGGTCTCTCGCGTTCCTTGATGAAAGGTTCGGGTCCGCCATTATCGTTGTGCATCTGCAATTCGGATGTATCGGCGGGTAATTCTCACCCTCCGCCGCCTCGCTCACGTCAAATTCGCGTCCGTCAAGGTTCCCGCATCAAAAAAAGCACGTCCGTCACGTGCTTGTTCGTTATTTATTTCCCATATTTTAATTTCTGCGTTGTTTGTTGTCACTCTCCGAATCATCAATTTCAAGACGCATAGCGGCAACCATGTCATCAAGAGAGCTATAATCATCAATATAAAACAAATCACCATCTTCGAAACATCCTTGCCGCGCTTCATCTTCGTTTGACGCGTATTCTATACCAAAACAACGATTATTTTCGCTAAAGCAAAATACCTTAAAAAATGTGCCGTATTTGTTAGTCCAACACAAATTTTTACCCAAATGCTCAGAAGAATACATCGCGTTCAGCTTGTCTTTTATATCGGTAAGATTGATATTATTTTTCTTTTCCGTCCAAATCATAACGATGTGTGCCTCCTTTTCCTGTTGATGTTTTATAATACGCTCCTCCATGATGGCTTCCGCTTGCCGGATGATATTGCAACAATCCGCCATCGCCAAAATTGACTTTATAACCTCCGCCGTCTGTAAAATCAACGCCTTTTAATGACCCGCGTGCCAGTGGTTTTACATCAAATCCGCCTTGTTCAAGCGCGTTCTTCAATGTCTCCGGTGTATATTCGGAGAATAACGTCTGCGGATTGGATATATGTTCCTGTATATTTCTCTTTGTTAATTCTATTATACCACTTTCCGCCGATTTGTCAACGTAATTTTCCATCGCCGCTTTTTGCTCGTCCGTAAGGCTGTTCTTCCACTCCGCAAACGTCATATCCCCGTCTACCTTGTAATTCTTCCTCGTAAGCGGGTCGCGTGCAATCCTCATTCCGCTTGTGAAATCGGCTATAACCGTTGTACATCTGCAATTCGGATGCATCGGCGGGTAATTCTCACCCTCCGCACGAAAAAAGCACCTCATCGGTGCTTTTGCTATTACGTTTTTTCAATACCACATTACCCTATATTCTTCCGGAAGTGTTTCATCATCTTTCAAGTCTACAATTCCTTGTCTCGCCATCGTATAATAAGACGTTCCACCTCTATCATCAAAAGATGTTGGTTTCTGCTCGTGATTTATCATTGTCGAGCCGTGTGATTGATTCACTGCCGGCATCTTCAAAAGCTCCCGTTCGCCGGTTTAGCCTTATTTATGATAGCTTTCGTTATTGTTGATTTTAAACGCACGGTAAATTTGTTCGAGCAGAACGACGCGCATAAGCTGATGCGGGAGAGTCATTTTTCCGAAGCTCAGGCGGAAATGCGATTTTTCCTTTACCTCATCGGAAAGACCGAGCGAGCCGCCAATTATGAATGTGATGTTGCTTGCCGTCATTGATACGGCGGCGATTTTTTCGGCAAGCTCCTCGGAGGAAAGCTCCTTGCCCTCTATGCAAAGAGTAATTACAAACGAGCTTTGCGGAAGCTTGGACAGAATTTTTTTGCCCTCCTTTTCCTTTATACGCTCAATTTCCTTCGCGGAGGCGTTGTCGGGAATTTTCTCGTCAGCGACCTCGATTATATTAATCTTCGCAAACCGAGAAAGCCGCTTTGAGTATTCCTCAACCGCGGCTGTGAAAAATTTCTCTTTTATTTTTCCCACCGATATAATATTTACAGTCATTGCGCCGTTTCCTTTCAAAACAAAGTCGGTTTGTACCTGTCCGCGACCTGCAAGGTCACATCGTCACCGACGTTCACGCCCGACTGCGACAGCAGATTATACGTTTCCAGCATAGCTATTTCGGGACGGTTATTCTCCATGCTGAGATGCCCGAGTATAATGTGGCGCGTGCCGTTTTGAACAAGATACAGCGCCGTTTTCGCGGCTGCTTCGTTTGAAAGATGCCCCAAATCGCCGAGTATTCTGCGCTTTAATGGGTACGGATACGAGCCGCACCTCAGCATTTCAACGTCGTGGTTTGACTCCAAAAGAATTTTTTTGCTGCCTGTGATATTGCTTAAAATATCCTCGTTCATATTTCCCATATCCGTTGCGACGGAATATTTTTCCCCGCCCGAAAACAGGCAGTAGCCCACGGGCTGCCTCGCGTCGTGCGGAATTGCGAACGGCTTTATTCCGATGCCGCCTATTTCAAAATCAACATTCTCGCGCACGAGCTTGATATTATTATCGTCTATTTTGCCCGCGTCCATCGCGGTATGCGTGCCCTCCGTCGCGTATATGGGGATATTGTAGCGTCTGGATATAACGCCCGCGCCCTTTGTATGGTCGATATGCTCGTGAGTGAGCAGCAACGCGGTTATGTTTTCCGGCGCGGCGTCGATGACTTTCATAGCCTCCTTTAATTTCGCGCCCGACATACCGCAGTCTATAAGTAAATTTGTTTTGCCGTCGGAGACGAACGTTGCGTTCCCCGACGAGCCGCTTATAAGTGAAACAAAAGTAAATGCCATTTTAACCTTCCCAAAATCAAAGCCTGCCGACCTTGTCGCGCAGGCTTGTGTACTGCTTTATTAATCAGCGTCGTCATCAACGACCTGTATACGCTGTATGTTTCCGCCGATTCCGATAAACTTCCTCTCGAAGCTCTCATAGCCTCTGTCGATATGATAAATATCCCTTATCTCCGTTGTACCATCCGCCATAAGTCCGGCAATAATCATCGCGGCGCCGGCTCTCAGGTCCGTGGCTTTCACGCTCGCACCCGTAAGCGACTCCACACCGTCAATAATGGCAAGCTTTCCCTCCACGCGTATATTCGCGCCCATGCGCTTAAGCTCGTTTACATATCTGAAACGGTTTTCCCATACGCCCTCGCGCGCGGTGCTTGTACCGGGAATGGTTGTAAGGAACGCCACAAGCTGCGGCTGCATATCCGTGGGGAATCCGGGATACGGCATCGCGATAAAGTTTACGCGCTTAAACACGGTACCCTCGTCAACCCAAACTCTTACGCTGTCGTCGCCCTCTCTGACCTTAACGCCCGCCTCAATCAGCTTCGCGCTTATTATTTCAAGATGGCGCGGGATTACGTTTTTCAGCACAACGTCGCCCCTTGTGGCAGCCGCGGCAATCATAAACGTACCCGCCTCAATTTGGTCGGGGATTATCGCGTAGGTTCCGCCGTGAAGATTCTTTGTACCCTTTATTTTTATCGTGTCGGTTCCCGCTCCGCGGATATTCGCGCCCATATTGTTGAGGAAATTCGCGAGATCCACTATGTGCGGCTCCTTGGCTGCGTTTTCTATAACGGTCAAACCGTCCGCGCACGTTGCCGCGAGTATGGCGTTTACGGTCGCGCCGACGGAAACAACGTCAAAGAAAATATTCGCGCCCGTGAGAGACGCGGCACTGCCGTTTATTACGCCCCTTGACATGTCAATATCCGCGCCGAGAGCCTCAAAGCTTTTAATGTGCTGATCTATGGGGCGCGTTCCGAAATCGCATCCTCCGGGAGGATCTACGCTGAAACGCAAAAATCTTCCCAAAAGCGCGCCCATAAGATAGCTTGAGCCTCTCATTCTGCGGGTAAGGTCGCCCGACGGAACATATGAATTAACGTTGGTACAATCTATTTCAACGGTGTTTTTATCTATATATTTTACATCAGCATTAAGCTGCTCCAAAATTTTGAGATACAGCTTTACATCCTTTATATCGGGCAGATTTTCGATTCTGCACGTATCCTTCACGAGAAGACAGGCAGGCAATATCGCGACCGCGGCATTTTTCGCACCGCTTATTGTAACCTCGCCGCACAGTCTGTTTCCACCCTTAATCAAGAGTTTCTCCAATCAGTACACCCCTTCAAATTCTATTCTTTTCTATTATAACAGAAAAACCAATAAAAAGCAATTTAAATTACAAAAAATACTTAAAAAATTAGTTATCCGCCGCCGAGCAAGAAAAAAACAGCCTGCGCCAAGCAAGCTGCCCCTATTCCAAGTGCAATCAAACCGCACGTTCCACCTTTCCGCTGCGAAGACAACGCGTGCAAACATGAATTGACTTTACAGAGCCGTTTACAACCGCTCTTACCTTTCTTACATTAGGCTTCCAGGTTCTGTTAGATCTTCTGTGAGAGTGGCTGACCTTTATACCGAAGGAAACGCCCTTTCCGCAAACATCACATTTTGCCATTTTATTACACCTCCTGACACT
>JAJQAT010000146.1 GCA_021203665.1 Bacillota bacterium | reverse complement strand
GTACATTATACTACCTACAGAATTAAAAATACTTGTATTTTAATTCAGCTAATTTTTTCATTTTTTTCTTCATAATGAGAAACGCAGAGCGGCAAGCTCTGCGTTTTTCATTTTGATGTGTCTGTATTATATATTCTTTTTTACCGGCTCCCCAAATACCGGCAGTCCGTTCTCGTCGTAATCGAACGCCTTTGCTCTCGCGTGGCGGTTATTATCCTGAAGCGGGTCGCCGTCAACCTCTTTATAATTTCTGCTGTGATATATAAGAACGTCCTTTCCGTTATCGCTTGTAAAGCAGTTATGTCCCGGACCGTACTGCTCGTTTTCCTCGCAGGTCATAAACACCGGTCTGTCGCTTTTATGCCACGAAATTCTGTCCATAAGGTCGCTGTCGGCATCCGCCCAAAGCATACCCATACAGTATCTCCAGCTTGTATCGGACGCGGAATATGTAACAATAACCTTTCCGTTTCTTATGAGTACGGCGGGGCCCTCGTCCACCTCAAAGCCCTGCTTTTCCCAGTAATATTCCGGAGTTGTAAGCAGCATCGGCTTTGTGGCAAGCGTCCAGGGATTTTTCATTTTCGCTATATACACATTCGAGGGTCCGTTCTCCACAAGCTTCTGCGCCCATAAAACATATTGCACTCCCTTATGCACGAATGTGGTCATATCAAGCGAAAAGCTTTCTATACCGACATCTATTCTGCCTATTTCTATCCATTTTCCGGTGATAGGATTTTTGTCGCGGCACATAAGCACATAGGGTCTTATCTGCCATATGTCTATCGAGTCGCCGGCGGTGAAATATATGTACCAGGTATCGTCTATATAATGCAGCTCCGGCGCCCATATATGCGAGCCCATCTCGCCGGTGGTATGCTTTTTCCATACGACATACGAATCGGCGGTCAAAAGCTCGTTAAGCGTTTTGGCGCGTCTTATCTCTATACAATCATATTGCGGCATTGTTCCGGTAAAATAATAATATCCGTCCGTATGCCTATACACAAAAGGGTCCGCTCTCTGATATACAAGCGGATTGTTATACTCAATTTCATTATCCTTATCCATAAAAATCTGCCTTTCAATTTTTTTCAAAGTATATTATAATATCAAAAAGCGGATTTGTAAATATCTATTTTTCAATTTGTTTGCCCGTATTGTCAATTATATAATTATCTTTATATATAAGCTCCGATATTGTCGCAAATTCGTACTTGCATTCAAGCGCCTCCAAAATTTTGGGCAGAATATTTGCGGTGTTTTTTGTGCCGTTGTGGATGAGTATTATATCTCCTGCCTGTGTGTTTTTAACGGTTCTGTCATATATTTCCTGCGCGTCCGCGTCGCCGTAATCGATACCGTCCACCGACCACTGTATATACACTCTGCCGCTTGCGTCGGCGGCTCGTATAACCGTGTCGTTATATCCGCCCGACGGCGCGCGCATAAGATACGGCTTTGTTCCGGTTACGCTCTCTATTACGGCGTCGCATTTGTCAAGGTCGCTTATTATCTCCTCGGCGGACATTTGGGTGTAGTCGGCGTGGTTATACGAATGATTTCCTATCTCATGTCCCCTTTCGCTGATTTTTTTAAGGCTGTCCGAATATTTTTCCGCCCAGTCGCCTACCGCGAAAAATGTCGCCTTGCAGTTGTACTTGTCCAGCGTGTCAAGTATTATGTCTATATCATCGTCATTCCACGCGCAGTCGAATGTGAGCGCAATTTTGTTGTCGGCGCGTTCCACGCTGTAGATGGGCACCTCTCTGCCGTTCACAAGAAAAACCGACGCCGTGCGCGGCGCGAAAAAACATACCGCGCTTATCAGTACGAGCGCAAGCACCGCCGCTATTATATGCTTCAGCTTTATTACCGCAAAAATCAAAATGCCGACCTCCCAAAACAGTAATTTATTACATTACTATTTTATTCGGGTCGGCATCGGATTATTACTCTACAAAAGCCACGACGGCAGATTTTTTTTCTTTTCCTCTTTTTTCGGTTCTGCTTTCTTTTTCTCCTTTACGGGCGGCTTCGGCGCCGGCTTTTGCGTCTTTCTTACTGCCGGTCTTTTCTTCGGCTTTACTTCACCGTTTTGGAGGGTTTTAATTTTTTTCTCTATTTCCTCCTCCGTTTCAAGCGGTTCGCTTGCAAAGCGTCCCAAAAAAAGCTTGCCCTCGCGGTTATGCGTTCTGTTGAAATACCTCGCGTAGCTTGTTGTGACGGATTTCATCGTCATGGATATTCCCTTTTCGCCCTCTTTTACAACGAGCCTTATTTCGTCATGCGCCAAAAAGTAACCGTGCACTATTCCGGTGGCAAAATTCTTTTCCAGAATTTCAAGAAACGCTTTTTTGTCCTCCTCGGTCACAAACAGCTCCTCACCCTTTAACACAACATAATAATTTCCGCTTATGCTTATCCTTCTTGCCTCACGAGCCATTTTACTGTCCCCTTTCTTCTTTTTTCTATATTGTACCACAAATTTACGGGGGACACTAAAACATTTTGATTACATTTTCAAGACAAGTCGGTAATAAAGCCTGTCAATACGGAATATTTATATCATAAGATTAACAAACGGGAGGATTAATATGAAAACATACCATAATATCACAATCAAGCAAACCGCGCAGGAGCTTAAAACCGACATAAAAACCGGTCTTACAACGGAGGAGGCAAAAAAGCGTCTTGCGCGGTACGGCAAAAACGAGCTTAAAGAGAAAAAAAGGAAAAATATATTCATAAAATTTCTTGAGCAGTTCAATGATTTTATGATAATCATACTTCTTGCCGCGGCGGCGGTATCCTTTGCCACATCTCTTATGCAGGGCGATGCCGACATTGCCGAGCCTGTCATTATACTTGCCATTGTGGTTTTAAACGCGCTTTTGGGCGTTATACAGGAAAGGCGCGCCGAAAAAAGTCTTGACGCTTTAAAAAGGCTGTCATCGCCGCACGCCTGCGTACTCCGCAGCGGAAACGAGCTTACAATAAACGCGGCGGACGTTGTCCCCGGCGATATACTTATACTGTCGGCGGGCGACCTTGTGGCGGCGGACTGCCGCCTTATAACCGCCAACAATCTTACGATAGACGAGTCCTCTCTTACGGGTGAATCGATAAACGCAGAAAAAAACGCGGATATTATTCTTGATGAGTTCGCCCCGCTCGGCGACAGGAAAAATATTGTGCTTTCCTCCGGCTCCGTCACCGGCGGCAAGGGCAGCGGCATTGTAACCGGCACCGGTATGAACACCGAGGTCGGACATATCGCCAATCTTCTGCTTGCCGATGAAACGGAGCAGACACCTCTGCAAAAAAAGCTTGCCGATACCGGCAAAACGCTCGGAATCGCGGCGCTTATAATTTGCTTGGTTATATTTATTGTCGGACTGTTCCGTCATCTTCCTCCGTTCGATATGTTTATGACGGCGGTTTCGCTTGCCGTGGCGGCTATTCCCGAGGGTCTGCCCGCGATAGTTACAATAATGCTTGCGATAGGCGTGATGCGTATGTCGAAGCACAACGCGATTGTGCGCAATCTGCCGTCGGTCGAAACGCTCGGGAGCGCATCGGTAATATGCTCCGACAAAACAGGCACTCTTACGCAAAACAAAATGACCGTAACCGCGGTATATACCGAGGATGAGAAAATGCTGTACCGTCTTTGCGCGATGTGCTGCGACGATGAGGGACATAGAAGTCCCACGGAAGCCGCTCTTTTGACGGCGGCAAAAAATAACGGTTTTGATAAAGCGGCGCTCGACAAAAAATACCGGCGCATAGATGAGATACCCTTTGACTCCACCCGAAAGCGTATGACTACGATGCACCGCGACATAAAAGGCTATAAGACCATTGTAAAGGGCGCGCTTGAATTTGTCCTGCCCTTATGTCAAAGCGTATACAACGGGGAAAAGGCTGTGCCTCTTTCAAGCCGAGGCAGGAAAAAAATACTCTCCGAAAACGCGAAAATGACGTCCGAGGGACTTAGGGTAATAGCGGTATGCTTCCGCGACGATTACATAAAATCTCCCATTAATGAAGATAATATGGTGTTTATCGGTCTTATAGGCATGGAGGATCCTCCGAGAGCGGAGGCAAAGCTGTCCGTTGAACGCTGTAAAAAAGCGGGTATACGCTCCGTTATGATAACGGGCGACCATGCCGGCACGGCGTTTTCAATCGCGAAGCGTATAGGAATCGCCGAAAGCGAAGCGGAAATTATGACCGGTGAGGAGCTTGACAAAGCTTCCGATACGGAGCTTGCGCGCACAATAAACAAATACAGCATATTCGCCCGCGTAACTCCGAGCCATAAAATGAAAATCGTAAAGGCGCTCAAGGCGAACGGCGAAATTGTGGCAATGACCGGCGACGGCGTGAACGACGCTCCGGCTCTCGCCGCCGCGGATATAGGGTGCAGTATGGGTATCACCGGTACCGATGTGGCAAAATCCGCCTCGGATATGGTGCTTACCGACGATAATTTCGCCACTGTTGTATACGCCGTCCGTGAGGGCAGGTGCATATTCGCGAATATCAAAAAGGCGGTTCAATTTTTGCTGTCAAGCAATATAGGCGAAATACTTACAATATTTTCGGGAATAATGTTCGGTTGGTCCTCGCCCTTGACCGCGATACAGCTTTTATGGGTAAATCTCGTTACAGACTCGCTGCCCGCCCTCGCTCTCGGACTTGACGCGCCCGAGGACGATATTATGGAAAGAAAACCGCGCCCTCCGAAAAAGGGACTTTTCGCGGACGGATTATGGGCGGCGATTATATTCGAGGGACTTATGATAGGCGCGCTGGCGCTTTTGGCGTTCTCTGTCGGCGCGAATGTGCTCGGAGGACTTACAACCGGCAGAACCATGGCTTTCGCCGTGCTGAGCATATCTCAGCTTGTGCACGCGTTCAATATGCGCAGCGAGCATTCGGTAATTAAGGCGGGATTATTTAAAAATCCGTATCTTGTTCTGTCGCTTATAGCGGGACTTGTTCTTGAGATTTCGGTAATTTCAATCCCGAAGCTTGCCGCTGTTTTCGGCGCTGTTCCTCTGGGAGCGGCGGGTTGGAGCATTGCCGGAGCGTTGTCGCTTATGCCGATTGTGATTGTGGAGCTGCAAAAGCTTGTCACGTCTGCGGTATACGGCGGCAAAGAGCGGTAAGGACGCTCTTTACGCTTTATGAGCGGATATGTCAACGCCGTTGTTGCTTATCGGCGGTTTGTTTGTGTAGAC
>JAJQAT010000162.1 GCA_021203665.1 Bacillota bacterium | reverse complement strand
AAGCATATTTTTGTAAATTTTAACAAATTATTTTTTCGCGTCTATTCCTTTTACAGCATTTTTCACAATTTGAGCGTTTTCGACATATTCAACGCGGAACAAAACACCCGCTCGGTGTAATTTGAGCGGGTGTGTTTATTCTGTTAGCAGTAGTTGTCCTTATACGCGGCAATACAATTCTTGATTACGGCTTTCGCCTCCTCGGGGCCGAGCACCTCATTTACAACCGTTTCCTTGCCCTCAAGCGATTTGTACACTCTGAAAAAGTGCGAAATCTCATCAAAGGTATGCTGCGGCAGCTGCGAAATATCGGTATATCCCGCGTAGGACGGGTCATTTGTCGGGATAGCGATAATTTTCTCGTCAACCTGGTCGTCGTCAATCATCTTCATAACGCCTATCGGATAACATTCAACGAGCGTCATAGACACTATCGACTCCTGGCAAAGCACCAAAACGTCGAGCGGGTCGTTATCCGCCGCGTATGTGCGCGGTATAAATCCGTAATTGGCCGGATAATGCGTGGACGTGTACAGTACGCGGTCAAGACGAAGAAGTCCCGTTTCCTTATCCATTTCATATTTATTCTTTACGCCCTTGGGTATCTCTATAACCGCCATAAATTTTTCGGGTGAAATACGTTTCGGGCTTATATCGTGCCAAATATTAGACATTTTTCATACTCTCCTTTTATTCCCCTGTTGACGTTATAGTCACTGTTTTTGTTTCGTCGTTCCAATCCACATTGCAGCCGAGTGATTCGCTTATCGCTCTGAGCGGAACCATCGTTCTGTCATTCATAAGCTGCGCCGGCACGTCAAGAGTTTTAACCTCGCCGTTCACATAGTATTCCTCGGAATCCAATGTAAGAGTAATAGTCGTTTCTCCGGCGGTTACAACCACCTGACTTGTTTCTCCTATCCATTCAACCTCGGCGCCCAACGCTTCAAACACTCCTCTAACCGGCACAAGCGTTCTGCCGTCAACTATAACCGGATCCTGGTTTAAAAACTGCACCGTTTCGCCGTCAACCGTAACCGTTACAATATCGGGAACAACCGCCAGCTCGCTCAGCTGACTGTAATCCTCAAACAGCACTATCGGCTTTTCGCTAAAGCGCAAGCCGGTCGCCTTTATATATGTCTTGGCATCGATGCCGGAGGCAAAAGCGGTTATATGATAATCGCCGCCGGAAATATCGCTGCTTTCAAGTCTGTCCGACATGGAGCCGCTTAAAACCATCCCCGAAGCGGTGTCCGCAAGAGCCGCCTCCGCCGCCTCGCCGCAGCCGGAATAATTATTCGGATTTACCGAGGTCTGTATTCCGCCGCCGTTTGTATATGAATAATACGTCTTATCCTTTGCCCATACCTTTTCCTCGGTGCCGTCCTCATTCGACTCTCTTTCTATCGAAAGAATCTGCTTGAAATCGTCCGTTTCCGGATTCAAGTCGTAAAGGTACATCGCATACGAATTTATTGTCTTCCCGTAAACCTCAAGTCCGACATATTTTTTGCGTCCCTCGGCAACCGTGAAAACATTCGCGTATGAATCTCCGTAATTCGCAATCAAGTCCTTGTTAAGCGCGCCCAAAAACACAACTCCGCTGTCCTCCATGCGGTATACGGATATTCCGCTGCTTTCCACCGTGACAAGCTCGTTGTTAAGGTCGCCGTCAATATCGTCATAAAACGCGGATATAAGTCCCGAAAAATAGTCGTTTACATTGTCATATTCACTCTCGTGGCCGACAAAGGACGACGCGAAATCACAATAACCGAGCTGCGGTCCGAGAATAGTCGAAATAAATTTATTATAAGCGTATATATTGTCCTTTGCCGATGCGCTCGCCGTAAACAGCATAATCCCCGCAAGCGATGCGCAAACTATTTTTCTTATTTTCATAAATAACATTCCCCTTTTCACGGGCTGTCTATTCCAAGCCCGTCCTTAAATCTTTAATTTTTTCGCGCAGATTATTCAGTCTTTCCTCTGTACTATCTCCCTCCGCGATTGCCTTTACAACCGCGCTGCCGACTATTACGCCGTCAAAATACTCGGTCAAGTCCTTTACCTGCTTGCCGTTTGACACTCCGAATCCCACAAGCGCGGGAATACGGGAATATTTTTTTATTGTCCCCACAAATTCATTAAAATTCGTGCTGAACGAGGATTTCTCTCCGGTAACGCCGAGCGAGGAAATGCAGTACAAAAATCCGTTTGAATTTTCGGCAATATCCTTTATTCTGTTTTTAGACGTCGGGGACACTAAATTAATCTGATATACTCCGTATTTTTCGGTAAATTCCTTTATTTCGTCGCTTTCCTCATAGGGCAAATCCGGAATAATAAGTCCGTCAATACCCGTCTGCCTGCAGCGCTCGAAAAACTTTTCAAGTCCGTACTGAACCATTACATTGTAATACAGCAGAAAAACCATCGGTATTTCTATATCGCCTCTTATTTTTTCCACAAGGTCAAACACCTTGAAAATATCTGTTCCCTGCGCGAGCGCTCTCTCGTCGGCGCGCTGTATCGTCGGTCCGTCCGCGGACGGGTCGGAAAACGGTACTCCAAGCTCTATAAGGTCAACACCCTCCTCCTGCATCGCGTAAACCGCCTGCCTGCTGACCTCAATATTGGGGTCGCCGACGGTCAGAAAGGTTACAAGCGCCTTTTTGTTTTCCTGCTTTAATTTATTAAATCTCTCGTCTATTCTGTTCATATCTAATCATTCCTCACTGCATTTATAAAATTTTTTATCTTCTCCTCATCCTTAAATCCGTCGGTTTCAACGGAGGATGAAACGTCCACGCACACGGGATTGAATATTTTTATGCCGCTTCGCACGTTATTTTCGTCAAGTCCGCCCGCGAGTATGAGCGGCTTATCGGTGTTTATGCTTCCCACCGACGACCAGTCAAACGCGGTGCCGCTGCCGCCGTATTCCTTATCCGTGTACTTGTCGAGAAGAATCCTGCCGACGCCCTTGACATCGGGAATATCCGCGCCGTCGCGCACTCTTACGGCTTTCCAAAGCTCGCATTCGGCGTTGAGAGAGCGTATATATTCCTCGTCCTCGTCGCCGTGCAGCTGCACCACGTCAAGTCCCGCGATTTTTACGGCGCGTTTTATATTGTCATACGATTCGTTTACAAAAACGCCGACGGTTTTTATTCCGGCGGCAAGCCTTTCGGTTAATTGCGCCGCCTTTTCGGGAGTTATTTGACGCTTGCTCTTCGCGAATATAAATCCGATATAATCGGGTTTATATTTATTTATTATTTCAATATCCTCTTCGCGGCGGATACCGCAGATTTTAATTTCCATACCTTAAATTATCAACTGCCTTTTTTATGTCCCTCTCGCGCATAAACGCCTCGCCTATAAGCGCCGCGTCGAAATGAAGTCCGCGCAGATATTCAAAATCCGCGTGAGTCCTCACCGCGCTTTCGGCAACCTTAACCTTTCCGTCCGGAATCAGCGGCAAAAGCCGTTCGCACGTCGTTATATCCTCCTCAAAGGTTTGCAGATTTCTGTTGTTCACACCGATTATCCCGCCGTACTCCACCGCCCGCTTCACTTCCTCCGCGTTGTGCGTTTCAACAAGCACGTCAAGCCTTAAATCGGCAGCCGTTTTTTGAAATTGCTTATATTCCTTATCGCCGAGCGCCGCCATAATAAGCAGTATCGCGTCCGCGCCGCAAAGCTTTGCCTCATAAATCTGATATTCATCCACCGTAAAATCCTTACGCAAAATGGGGACACTAAATTCCTTTTTTATATCCGATACAAATTTTATGTCCCCTTTAAAATATTCCGGTTCCGTCAAAACAGACATTGCCTGAATATTGCATTTTGAATATTCCTCCGCGATTTGCATATGGTCGAAATCGGGTCTTATAAGTCCCTTTGACGGCGACGCCTTTTTTATTTCCGCGATAATCGAAACATCGTCAAGGGACACTAAACCGTCCTTGAAGCGCGGCTTGGTCAATTCCGTTTTTTCCAATTCCCTCAAAAGCTGTGACGGCGGTTTCTTTTCCTTTGCCGCCGCGACGCGCGCTCTTGTGGATTCAATTATTTTATCAAGTATCATAGCCTCACCCGATTAAAATTTGTTGGTATATTCAACAAATTCATTTAACTTTTGAGCAGCCTTGCCGCTGTCAATCATATCCTTGGCGATTTCAATAGCGTCCTTATATGTGTCGGCTTTGCCGCCCATATATATTCCCGCCGCGCTGTTCATCAAAACTATATCGCGCTTTGCGCCCTTTTCGCCCGCGAAAATTCTCTTTGTTATTTCTGCGTTTTCCGCGCCGTCGCCGCCTACAAGCTCCTCCGGTGCGGCGTATTCGATGCCGTAATCCTTGGGGTCAAGCTCGTATTCAAGGATTTCATCACCCTTGATTTCGTTTATGTACGTCTTGCCGGTAACGGTTATTTCGTCCATACCGTCGCTGCCGTGCACAATCATCGCTCTTCTTACGCCCATCGTACTCATTACCTTGGAGAAAACAGGGAGTCTGTCGCGGCCGTACACGCCTATAACCTGTCTTGTGGAGCCTGACGGATTTGAAAGCGGACCGAGCATATTAAATATGGTGCGTATTCCGATTTCCTTTCTTACGGGAGCGACATTTTTCATTGCCTTATGGAATTTCTGAGCGTTCAAAAATCCTATGCCTATTTCGTTTATGCACTTTTCAACCTGCTCCGGCTCAAGCATAATATTTGCGCCGAGCGCCTCAAGCAAATCCGACGCGCCGCTCTTGGAGGAGGACGCTCTGTTGCCGTGCTTTGCGACGGTAACTCCCGCCGCCGCGCATACGAACATGGATGTGGTCGATATATTAAACGTATTCGTTCCGTCGCCGCCGGTGCCTACAAAATCTATGTAATCATCGGTATTGAGCTTTACCGTACCGCCCTTGGACTTCATCATCTCGGTACAGCCGACTATTTCCTCAATGGTTTCGCCCTTCATACGGAGCGCCGTTAAAAATGCCGCGGTAAGCACGGGCGATACCTTGCCCTCAAGCATCATATCCATTGCGGCTGCCGCCTCGGCGCGCGTAAGGTCCTTGCCGTCCGCTGCCTTCTTTAATAATTCTTTCATAAAAAAATCCTCCTCTAATCATTTTTGAGCGTCATATCGGGATTAAACCAAAGCGGCAGGCTTTCGCGCAGCGCTCGGTATCATACAATAAATGCCCGTTTTGAAAGAAAACGAGCATACCATTCCTTCAATTTTACTCATCTCATCAGCCTAATCTTCAATAATTATAGCATAACACAGAAAA
>JAJQAT010000176.1 GCA_021203665.1 Bacillota bacterium | reverse complement strand
TTATATTATATCACGAAGTGAGGTGTTTGTATAGTGGTTTGTCTACAGTCTGAGCAAAGAAATCTTTGCTTCGATTTTCTTTTTATGAAAATATTTTCGGTTAAATATTTACATTTTCCGCGCTTTATTATATAATATTACGCGAGCTTAAAAGATAAAGGAGTAATACTATGGCAAAATTATGGGGCGGGCGCTTTCAGAAAAGCACCGACAAAAAGGTTGACGATTTTAATTCATCGATACGCTTTGACAAGCGTATGTACAAGCAGGATATAAGGGGTTCTATCGCTCACGCGACCATGCTCGGCAGACAGGGCATTATCCCGCGGGATGACAGCGACAAAATCGTCGCGGAGCTGAAAAACATTCTGCGCGACATTGAGGACGGTAAAATCGAATTTGAAATAGACGCCGAGGACATTCATATGAATATCGAAAAAATTCTTATCGAGCGCATCGGCGACGCGGGAAAAAGGCTTCATACCGGCAGGAGCAGAAACGACCAGGTGGCATTGGACATCAGAATGTATCTTATGGACGAAACGGCTGAAATAGAGGAAATGCTTATACACGCGCTCAACGTAATCGTTGATTTGGCGTCCGAGCACACCGAAACCATTATGCCCGGATACACGCATTTGCAAAAGGCTCAGCCCGTTACATTCGCGCATCATCTTATGGCGTATTTTGAAATGTTCAAGCGCGACCTGAGCCGCCTCAGGGATTGCAGAAAGCGCACAAACGTGATGCCCTTGGGCAGCGGCGCGCTGGCGGGTACCACCTACCCTCTCGACCGTGAATTTGTCGCAAATGAGCTGGGCTTTGACGCCGTAACAATGAACTCGCTTGACGGTGTTTCGGACAGAGATTTTGTGATTGAGCTTGCAAGCTGTCTTTCGATAATTATGATGCACCTGAGCCGTTTTTCGGAGGAGCTTATTTTGTGGTCAAGCCATGAATTTTCATTTGTTGAAATGGACGACGCATTCTCGACCGGCTCATCTATAATGCCGCAAAAGAAAAACCCCGACGTTGCCGAGCTTATCCGCGGCAAAACCGGACGCGTATACGGGCACCTTATGGGACTTCTCACCACGATGAAGGGTATTCCGCTCGCGTATAATAAGGATATGCAGGAGGACAAGGAGCCTATATTTGACGCGATTGATACCGTAAAGCTTTGTCTGCCGGTATTCTGCGATATGATTGCGACAATGACGGTTAAAACGGACAATATGCTTAAGGGTTCAAAGGGCGGATTTACAAACGCGACCGACGTGGCGGACTATCTTGTTAAAAAGGGTCTGCCGTTCAGAGAAGCGCACGCCGTTGTGGGAAGAATGGTATTCTACGCGATTGAGCGCGGCAAAGCGCTCGATGATTTGAGTATGGACGAGTTTAAGGAATTCTCAGATATTATCGAGGACGATATTTATGACGCGATAAGTATGGAAACCTGCGTAAACGACAGAAAGGTTATCGGCGGTCCGGCAAAGGACGTTGTGGAAAAAGCCATCGCGGCGGCAAAGGAATTTTTGTCCGAGCAATAAATTGACAGAGATATTAAATTTTAAAGGGACACTAAATTTTAGTGTCCCTTTAAAGTATATATTACATTTTGCACAAATTTTAAGCAGTTATATTTTATCAATCGCCATTTGTCCGTAGGATATTTCCTTAAATCCCATACGCTTGTATACCGCTATCGCTCTTGTGTTGTCCTTAACGACCTCAAGTCTGAAACGCTTGGCGTAGCTGTATTTATCAAACACGAAATTAAAATATTGCGTCGCGTAACCCTTGCGTCTGAATTTTTCGTCAATGTACAAATCAAGGATTTGCGCGCAAATTCCGCCGACCACGGTTTCATAATAGCAGGTCACATACGCGAAACCCGCTATCTCGCCGTTTTCGATAAGCACATATCCGTCAAGGCTGTCGTCGCTGCTTATTGCCGTTCTGATGTTCTCGGATATTATATCCTCGGGCACCGCGCTGTCAAAAGCGTCGCTTGCGTAGAATAGCCTCGACATTTCAAGAACCTTGTCAAAATGGCTCTCGTTCATAATTTCAATATTCATATTTAACCGCCAATCTGACATTCAAGTCCCGATTTTTTTGCCGTTTCAAGAAGCTGTTTCATATAATCGTCGGGAATAAGCTCCACACCGTCAAGGAAATACTCTCTGTTAAGTCCCTCATATTTGCCCTGTCCGAGCCTATGATACGGCAGTAAATGAAGTCTTTTAACGCCCGGGAGCGATGCCGCGAACATCGCGATGTCATATATTTCCTCGTGAGTCGCGTTAAAGGTCGGTATTACCGGCACGCGTATTGTCAAATTAACGTCCGACTCCGCGATTTTTCTCGCGTTTTCAAGAATCAGCTCGTTCGGCTGTGTTGTAAATTCCTTGTGCTTCGCGCTGTTCATATGCTTTATATCCATAAGCACATAATCAAGGTACGGAAGATTTTTTTCTATAAACTCCCACTTGGCAAAGCCGGTTGTTTCTATCGCCGTATTTATTCCGACGTCCTTGCACGCGTGAAGCAGATGCGGCGCGAAATTCGGCTGAAGCAGAGATTCGCCGCCGGAGAGCGTAACGCCGCCGCCGCTGCGGTTGTAATAGAATTCATCCTGCAAAATTATAGGCATAAGCTCCTCAACCGTAACGTCGCGCCCCATGATTTTTTCCTTGCCCTCAAACATCATGGTCTGTATATCAAATTCCTGCGATTCGGGATTGCAGCACCAACGGCAGCGCAGAGCGCAGCCCTTGAGAAACACAATCGTCCGTATTCCGGGGCCGTCGTGAATCGAGTATTTTTGTATGTCAAATATTCTGCCC
Source organism: Bacillota bacterium (assembly GCA_021203665.1). Classification (GTDB taxonomy): domain Bacteria; phylum Bacillota; class Clostridia; order UBA1381; family UBA1381; genus Hominilimicola. Next base: position 2,598 of record JAJQAT010000176.1, on the reverse strand, counting down.
CTTGCTTTCAAATAATTTTCCATATCGAATTTTCCTTTATGCGTTAAATGCCTGCTCCGTTCTGCTTATAATATCGTCCTGCAAAGAGCGCGAAAGCGTTGTAAACAGCGCGCTGTAGCCCGCGACGCGGACAACAAGCGACTTATATTTTTCGGGATGCTCCTGCGCGTCAAGCAGGGTTTCCTTGCTGACTACATTAAACTGCATATGCATACCCTTCTGGTCAAAGAACGCTCTGATATACGAAGCAAAATTCTGAAGTCCCTCGCGTCCGCTCAGCGCCGACGGGTGGAATTTCTGATTGTACAATGTACCGTTTGACGCGATGGCATGGTCAAGCTTTGATACCGAATTTGCCGCCGCGGTCGGGCCCTTTGTGTCAACGCCCTGTCTGGGTCCTACGCCGTCTGCAATAGGCGTGTACGCAAGTCTGCCGTCGGGAGTGGCGCCGGTTTGTGCGCCCAGCGGAACATTCGCCGAAACCGGATACAGTCCCGCCTGGAACTGTCCTCCGCGCGGATTTTCATACTTTTGAAGCTCCTTTGTATATGTGTACGCAACGTCGCGCGCGAACGCGTCTATCTCCTCTATGTCGTTTCCGTATTTCGGAAGCTCGTTTATCATATCAAGGATTTCACCGTATCTTCTCTTTTTAGCCGGATTCTGCTCGCCCTCAAGGAACATCTTGCAAATATCCGCTATCTGTTTTTCGGACACATTCTTGCCCGCGGCGATAAGATTACCCACAACCTCCTGCGTCGCGTTCTGAGCCGCGTCGGGTGTAAGTCCCTCGCCGTAATTATGTATAAGCGCATCCTTAAGCTCCGCCATGGAAATCTTCTTTTCCTCAAATACAAGCGTCTTAACCGCCCAAAGCGCGTCCGTCATATTCGCGATACCAAAGCCCTGCGGGCCGGTGAAATTGTAATGTGCGCCGCCCTCCTGCATCGTTTTTCCTCTCTTTATACAGTCCTCAACCATACATGACTGGAACGGAAGAGGAACTCTCTCCGAATGAGCGACATCTATTGCGTTGTCGGCGTTTACCATAAGGCGAACCATATACTTCGACTGAGCCTTATACGCGTCGTAGAACTCATCAAAGGTTTTCATTTCCTCGACATTGCCGGTCTTTAAGCCGACCTGCACACCCTTGTCCATACCGTTTGAAAATACCAATTCAAGAGGTCTGCACATATTAAAGAACGCCGCGTCATGCCAACCGTCCGTTTTCGCCGGCGTCTGCGGTTCAACGCAGCCGATAATTCCGTAATCTCTCGCGTCCTCCAAGGTAAGTCCGCGGCTTAAAAGCGCCGGAATAATAACCTCATCATTATAGTAAGCCGGAAGTCCCACACCGGTTCTTGTAAGCTCCGCGCATTTAATCATAAATTCGTTCGGTGTGCCGTTCCATATTCTTACCGAGAACGATGGTGCCGGCAGTCGGGTATGCATTGACGCTTGAATACATATGAACGACATATCATTTGTAGCGTCCACTCCGTCAACGGTTTGTCCGCCCGCAGTAAGATTTTGGAAGAGGCTGTAGCCGGCAAATCCCTTTGCGGACGCCGCATCCCTTACCTTATTTAAATCGTTGAATTTTACCCATATACAGTCAACAAGCTCCTGAGCAAATTCGCGCGTAAGAGTACCGTCCTCAAGTCCCGCTTTATAATAGGGATACATATATTGGTCAAAACGTCCCGCGGATATTGAGTGTCCGCTCGATTCCACCTGCAAAAGCATCTGAATGAACCAAAACGTCTGGCAAGCCTCATAGAAGTTTCTCGCCGGATTTTCGGGAACATTGGCGCAGTTGTTTGCTATAACCAAAAGCTCTCTCTTGCGCACGGGGTCGCTGCATTTTTGCGACATCTCATACGCAAGATTGGCGTATCTTCTCGCGTAATTTATCGCGGCGTTGCAGGATATAATAACCGACTCCAAAAACTCATGCTTTTTTGAGTAATCCGCGTCGTACACATTGCATCTGTCAAGCTCGTCCTGCGTCTCCTTGATTATGCCGGCAAATCCGATTCTCATAACCTTCGGATAATCAACGGTGACGTGACCTATACCATTGTAGAAATAGTTGCCCGGAGTGAACATATTATGCTCTATCGCCGTTATCGTTTCGGGCGCCATATAGGACAAAGCCAAATCGCTGTTGGTTTTGCCCTTCCAATAGGGATATACCTTTTTCAGGATTTTCTTGTTTTCTTCCGAAATACGGAAAGGATCGGCCTCGCGGAATTCCACGGTGTCAAATTCGCTTTCAAGCCACTCATAGGAATATTCGGGAAATACCTGACAGCTTCTCGGAGCCTTTGTCGCGCTGCCGACGATAAGCTCGCCGTCGCGTATGGTTATGGGAATATTGTTCAGAATATGCTCGAACGCCAACGCGCGGCGCTTTACCGTCGGAAGATTTTCCGTCTGCTTGTAGCTTTCGGTAAGCAAAACGGCTCTGTCCGACTCGATTTCGGGCATTTTGGCAAACAACTCGTCAATAAGATGACGTATCCTATCGGTCATAGGAATGTCGGTTGTATTAAATGTTTTCATACTCTTCCCTCTCTTATCTTGATTATAAAT
>JAJQAT010000117.1 GCA_021203665.1 Bacillota bacterium | reverse complement strand
AAACAGAGAGGAGAATGAATTATGTCAGTAGTAATTACAATCGGAAGACAATTCGGCAGCGGCGGACGCGATGTCGGAGAGGCGGTGGCGCAGTATTTCAACATACCGTTCTATGACAAGGAGCTTGTTGAAATGGCGGCGCAAAAGAGCAACATCAGCAAGGAGGCGCTCAAGGAGGCTGACGAGCACGCGACGAACAGCTTTTTGTACTCGCTCGCGAGCGGCAACTATTCCATGAGGGGCATAAACGCGCCCATTTATTACGAAATGCCCATTAACGACAAGCTTTTCATAGCGCAGGCGGAGGTTATCAAGGAGGTCGCGAGAAAGGGCTCCTGCGTAATCGTCGGAAGATGCGCGGACTATGTGCTTGAAAATGAAAAGGTTGATTTGCTAAACGTCTTTATACACGGCAGCGTTGACTACCGCGCAAAGCGTGTTATGGACGCGTTTGACATCACACAGTCAAAGGCGCGCGACAAGGTGATAAAGACCGATAAGCAGCGCCGCACATATTACGATTATTACACAAGCAGGGATTGGGGCGTTATGTCCAATTACGACCTGTGCATCAATGCCGAGAAGTTTGGTATAAACGGAGCGGCAAATCTGATTATAGGCTATGTGAAAAATAAGCTGAAATAAGGAGTTGTTATAATTTGTTTCTTGAAATTATTAAATCAATAGTTCTCGGTGTTGTTGAGGGAATAACGGAATGGCTGCCGATAAGCTCCACGGGACATATGATTCTTGTGAATGAGTTTATAGGCAACGACGGTTTTACCGCGTCCGATTTATACTTGTACGTGATACAGCTCGGAGCGATTTTGGCAGTGGTGACGCTGTATTTTCATAAGCTGAACCCTTTCTCCCCGTCAAAGACGGCGGAGGAGAAAAGCAACACATGGAAAATGTGGTTTAAGGTTATAATAGCGTGTATACCCGCGGCGGCAGTGGGACTTGTGCTTGATAACTTTATGGAACACTTTGAAATTTGGCAAGTGGTTTCCGCTACGCTTATTATCTACGGTATAGCGTTTATAATTGTTGAAAAGAAACATAAGAAAACGGTTGTCACCGATATGGACGGTATGACGTATAAGACGGCATTTTTGATAGGATTGTTCCAGGTGCTGTCGATTATACCGGGAACATCGCGCTCCGGCGCGACGATACTCGGCGCTATGCTTATCGGCTGTTCAAGATCGGTCGCGGCGGAGTTTTCGTTTTTCCTCGCGATACCGGTAATGTTCGGCGTAAGCCTGCTTAAAATCGTAAAGAGCGGCTTGGCGATGACGGGCGGGGAAATAGCTGTTCTGCTTACCGGAATGGCTGTCGCGTATGTTGTTTCCATGCTCGCGATTAAGTTTTTGATGAATTACGTGCGCAAGCATGACTTTAAGCTGTTCGGATATTACAGAATAGCGCTCGGAATAGTCGTGATACTCTATTTCGCGCTTTGGATATTTGTTTTTGCATAAAAAAAGCGGCTGCCGATTAAATATCGGCAGCCCTTCTTTTTTTTGGTTTTAAATTAATCTTATTGTTTTTATAACCTGATTTTCAATCGGCTTATCCTGCATATCGGTGGATGCTTCGGCGATTTCGTCAACAACGTCCATACCGTCCGTAACCATGCCGAAAGCGGCATATTGACCGTCAAGGTGCGGTGCGTCCTCGTGCATAATGAAGAACTGGCTTGACGCGCTGTTCGGGAACATTGTGCGCGCCATTGAAAGCACTCCGCGCGTATGCTTTAAGGGATTGGGAACTCCGTTTTTATCGAATTCGCCCTTGATTGACGGCGCGTCCTTGTGCGAGCCGTCCGCGGTATATCCGCCGCCCTGAATCATAAACCCGGGAATTACGCGGTGGAATATAAGTCCGTCAAAAAAGTTATCCTCGATAAGCGAAACAAAATTTTCGACCGTTATCGGCGCGGTGTCGGGATAAAGCTCCGCCTTGATTATACCGCCGTTTTCCATTTCTATTTCAATATTCATTGCTGTTTTTCTCCTGTAATATATTTAATTAAGACTCCACACTGCCTAAAATTTCGGATAAATCCAAAGCGTCCTCATCCTCTTGGCTGTCAGCGTCCTCATCAGCCGACGGCTTTTCCGTAGGCTCGTCCTCGTCCTCATCGTCAGCCGACGGCTTTTTTGTAGGCTCGTCCTCGTCATCGGTTGATTTGCTGCTGTTTTTTGACGAGGAAGGACCGGTGTCTATGGTTATCGTTTCGATAATCACAGGCTCAACGGGAACATCCTCCATGCCGGACGCCGCCACTGTGCCGGTTTTAACCGACGCGATTTCGTCAACAACGTCCATACCGTCGGTAACTATGCCGAAAGCGGCATATTGACCGTCAAGATAGGTCGAGTCCTCCTGCACGATAAAGAATTGGCTTGACGCGCTGTCCATATCCTGTGAACGCGCCATTGATATTACGCCGCGCGTGTGTGAAAGAGTGTTTTCAAAGCCGTTCGCGGAAAATTCGCCCTTTATCGAGTCCGCCTTTTGCTCCTTTAGGTTTTCGTCATATCCGCCGCCCTGAATCATAAAATCCTCAATTACGCGGTGGAAAATGGTTCCGTCATAGAAACCGTCCTCCGCAAGCTCCACAAAGTTTTCAACCGTTTCCGGAGCGAGGTCGGGGTACAGCTCAAGGGATATTTCGCCGCCGTCCTCTATGAATATTGTCGCGTTTATAGTGTTTTTGGTCAGCTCCGGATCGGCTGTCGGCGCCGGAGTCGGCGTAGCCGATGTGCTGTCGGAAGAGGTGCCGCATGACGCGAGCATCATCATTGATAAAATTAAGGCTATAATGCTGATTGATTTTTTCATAATTATTCGTTATCTCCTTCTGTTTCGTTTTCGACTTCGGTATTTTCCGCGTCCTCCGCGGCTTCGTCGTCCTCCTCGCGCTCGGTACGCGCTATGCTTACCACCTTTACGCCGTCGCCGAGCTTCATAACTCTCACGCCCTGCGTCTGGCGGCTGTAAGAGGAAATTTCATCGGTGTGCATTCTGATTATAACGCCGTCGGAGGTGATGAGGATGATGTCGTCCTCGTCGGTTACCGTCTTCATACCGGCAAGCTTGCCTGTTTTGTCGGTTATGCGGTAGGTGAATATACCCTTGCCGCCTCTGGATTGAACGCGGTACTCGTCAAGAGGCGTTTTCTTGCCGTAGCCGTTTTCGGTCACGGTGAGGAGCCGGCTGTTCGGCAAAGCGACCGACGCGCCTATTACGTAGTCGTCGTCATGAAGTCTTATACCCATAACTCCGCGCGTTGTGCGTCCCGTGGAGCGCACCTCCTTTTCGCTGAAACGGATAGCGTAGCCGTCGTGTGTGCCGATTATAATATCCTGCTCGTTGTCGGTAAGCTTAACTCTGATAAGCTTATCCCCCTCGTCAAGGTCGATTGCGCGAAGTCCGTGGCTGCGTATTCTCGAGTAGTCCATTACGTTGGTTTTCTTTATAACGCCGTTGCGGGTTATAAAGGTGAGATACTTGCCGTCCTCAAAATCCTTTATCGGAATCATCGCGGTAACCTTTTCGCCGCTTTCTATCGGCAGAAGATTTACTATCGCGGTACCCTTTGCCTGGCGGCTCGCCTCGGGTATCTGGTAGCCTCTCAGCTTGTAAACAACGCCCTTATCCGTAAAGAATAGCAGCGTGTGATGCGTGGTTGTGGTGAAGAGGTGTTCGACAAAGTCCTCCTCGCGCGTTGTAAGACCGGAAATACCTCTTCCGCCGCGTCTTTGGGATTTGTATGTGTCCACCGGCAAACGCTTTGTATATCCGCTGTTTGTGAGCGTGACAACGATGTCCTCCTCGTCGATGAGGTCGTCAATATCAATCTCGTTTGTAACCATTGATATTTCCGTTCTTCTCTCGTCGCCGTATTTGTTCTTGATGTCTGTAAGGTCGCTCTTGACGATTTTAAGAACCTCGCTCTCGTTTTCGAGAATTTCACGGAAGCGGTTTATTTTACTTGTAAGCTCCGCGTACTCCTCCTCAATTTTGTCGCGCTCCATGCCCGATAAACGGCCGAGCTGCATTTTGACTATTGCGTCCGCTTGAGGGTCGGTAAGACCGAAATGCGTGCATAAAGAGGCTTTCGCGTCGGGTATGCTTTTTGACGCGCGGATTATTCTTATAACCTCTTCAACATTGTCTATAACAATTTTGTATCCCTCAAGGATGTGAGCGCGGTCAAGAGCCTTGTCAAGCTCGAACCTTGTCCGTCTTGTTATAACGTCTTCCTGGTGAGCGATGTAATAGTCAATCATCTCGCGCAGATTAAGGACTTTCGGCTCCTTGTCCACAAGAGCGATAAGGATAACGCCGAAGGTGTCCTGCATTTGCGTGAACTTGTAAAGGTTGTTGAGGACTACATTCGGATTGGCATCGCGCTTTAGGTCTATCACAAGACGAATTATCTCGGTGGATTCGTCGCGCGTGGACGCGATACCGTCCAATTTTCCGTCGCGCACAAGCTCGTTTATGTGCTTTTCAAGCTTTGCCTTGTTTACCTGATACGGAATTTCGGAAACAATAATTCGATGCTTGCCGTTATGCTCCTCGATTTCCGCCTTGGCGCGGAGGATAATTCTGCCGCGTCCTGTGGTATACGCTGAGCGTATTCCGCTCCTGCCCATTATAATGCCGCCGGTGGGGAAGTCGGGACCCTGGATATATGTCATCAATTCCTCGATTGTTATCATAGGGTCGTCAATGGTGGCGATTATGCCGTCGATAACCTCGGTGAGATTATGCGGCGGAATATTTGTAGCCATACCTACCGCGATACCGGATGAGCCGTTTACAAGCAGATTCGGGAACCGCGACGGAAGAACGTCCGGCTCCAACAGCTTATCGTCATAATTGGGTATAAAATCTACGGTTTCCTTTTCAATATCGGTAAGCATAAGCGCCGCTATTTTCGACATTTTCGCCTCGGTATAACGGTAAGCCGCGGGCGGGTCGCCGTCAACGCTTCCGAAGTTTCCCTTGCCCTGCACAAGCGGGTATCTCAAGGAAAAATCCTGCGCCAAACGTACCATGGCGTCGTATACCGACGAGTCGCCGTGAGGGTGGTATTTACCGAGCACGTCGCCGACGGTAGTTGCGGATTTCCTGAAATCGTTCTCGTATAAAAGATTTGACTCGTACATATCATACAGTATACGCCTGTGGACAGGCTTCATACCGTCGCGCACGTCCGGCAGGGCGCGGCTTACGATAACGCTCATGGCATAATCTATATACGCTTTTTTCATTTCGCTGTTGAGGTCAACGTCAATAAGATGCTGATTTTGTATAGCCTCCATATCCAGCTTAAGGTCTTCGGATTTTTTTGCCATAATTTCCTCCTACTTTAAATGCCCAAACCGCTAAATTTTCGGGCAAAATCTTTAATGCTTTTAACTGATTTATTATACCACAAAATGGCGTAAAAATCAAGGGAAATAGTATAATTTTTTGGTTTTAACG
>JAJQAT010000188.1 GCA_021203665.1 Bacillota bacterium | reverse complement strand
GTAATAAAATATATAATCATATTCAAGTTGACAAATATGTTATTATGCCAAATCATATACATATGATTTTGGTTGTTTGTAACAATCAAAACGGGACGTCGAGGGCGCCGTCCCCTACGAATCAGATTATACCATCATTTGTTTCAATGTTAAAACGATTTACAAATAAAAGATGTGGTATATCATTATGGCAGCGCTCATATTACGACCACATAATTCGAAATCAACTTGATTACAACCGCATATGGCAATACATTGACGAAAATCCGCTCAAGTGGGAGCTTGACGAATATTATGTAAAATAAAAATTTTAATAAAAAACGAAAGGGACGATAAAAATGAACGAAATGCAATTAAAGTACGGCTGCAATCCGAACCAGAAGCCGTCGAGGGTATTTATGGAAAGCGGCGAGCTGCCGTTTGAGGTAATCTGCGGAAAGCCGGGTTATATCAATTTGCTTGACGCGCTGAATGGCTGGCAGCTTGTAAAGGAGCTGAAGAAGGCAACGGGACTTCCCGCGGCTACATCGTTTAAGCACGTTTCACCGGCGGGCGCGGCGGTAGGTATGCCGCTTAGCGACACTCTCAAGAAGATTTACTTTGTCGATGATGTCGAGCTTACTCCGCTTGCGAACGCGTACGCGCGCGCGAGAGGCGCGGACAGAATGTCGTCCTTCGGTGATTTTATTGCCCTTTCGGACGAGTGCGACAAGGCTACGGCGCTGCTTATAAAAAAGGAGGTTTCCGATGGAATAATCGCTCCGGGATATACCGATGAGGCGCTTGAAATTTTAAAGGCAAAGAAAAAGGGAAATTACAATATCATAAAAATAGATGAAAATTATACTCCCGCCGAGATTGAGAGAAAGCAGGTATTCGGCGTTACCTTCGAGCAGGGCAGAAACGAGCTTGATATAAATGACGAGCTTCTTTCAAATCTTGTAACCGACAACAAGGCATTGTCGGACGAGGCGAAACGCAACCTGAAAATCGCGCTTATAACGCTTAAATACACGCAGTCGAACAGCGTGTGCTACGTTAAGGACGGACAGGCTATCGGCATCGGCGCGGGTCAGCAGTCGAGAATCCACTGCACGCGTCTTGCGGGCAACAAGGCGGATATATGGTGGCTGCGTCAGGCGCCGCAGGTGCTTAATTTGCAGTTTGTTGACGGAATAAAGAGAGCGGATCGCGATAACGCGATTGACGTGTACATCTCGGACGAATATATGGACGTTTTAGCGGACGGCGCATGGGAAAACACATTTAAAGTAAAGCCGGAGGTGTTCACAAAGGAGGAACAGCGCGCATGGCTTGACAAGAATACGGACGTCGCGCTCGGCTCTGACGCGTTCTTCCCGTTCGGTGACAATATCGAGCGCGCAAGAAAGTCCGGCGTTACCGTAATAGCGCAGCCCGGCGGCTCGATTCGCGATGATAACGTGATTGAAACGTGCAATAAGTACAATATGGCAATGGCATTTACTGGGATCAGATTATTCCACCATTAATCCCCAAAACCGCATAATCGGCTCCATATGCACTTCAAAGCAATGGGGCAGTACCCCGGGTACGGCACCCATTGCCTTTCAGCACATCTGAAACCGATTCTGCGGTTTTGGAAAAGCAAATCGGTGCCATATGCACATAAAAACAACGGGGCAGTACCCCGGGTACGGCACCCTGTGCCTTTCAGCACATCTGAAACCGATTCTGCGGTTTTGGAAAAGCAAATCGGCGCCATATGCACATAAAAACAACGGGGCAGTACCGTAAGTACGGCACCCGGTGCCTTTGGGCACATCTGAAACAGATTCTGCGGTTTGCGGCTCGTTGTGCATAAAATGAGCGGAACAGGGATTTTATCATTAACAAAGAAAGTTGAGGGGAATTATGAAAAAGAAAAGCAAAATTGCCGCCGTATTCGCGGCGGTGCTGACGCTGTGCGTATCGTTTACCGCTATGGCGGACGATGATGTTAAGGTTTATGTTGACGGCGCGCAGCTGACATTTGACGTAAATCCGATTATCGAGGACGGAAGAACACTTGTTCCGCTCCGCGCGATATTCGAGGCGCTCGGCGCGCAGGTGGAATGGGACGGTGAAACGCAAACCGCGACGGCGATTCGCGGCACCAATGTTGTAAAGGTCACGATTGACAGCAATACGCTTTATAAAAACGGCGCTACTGTCGAGCTTGATGTTCCGGCAAAAATTGTCGATGACCGCACGCTTGTGCCGGTAAGAGCCGTTTCGGAGGGGCTTGACGCGGAAGTGGAGTGGGACGGCGACGCGAAAAGCGTTATTATAACAACCACTGCCGCAAGCACCGAGCCGGCTGAAAAGGCGGAGCTGACGGACGAGGATATGGAAATTTTGAAGAGTCTCGCGCCCACCATGCGCTATGAGTTTGAGCAAAGCACGCTGCCGAGCTATGTGTTCGAAAACGCGGATTCGATTTATGAGCTTTTGGGCGACAACGAGACATTTTTAAAGACCGTGACGGAGATTTGGGACACGCTTGCGGCGTCGTATGTCGCTTACGTTCAATACCAATCGGAAACGCAGTATACTGTTGACGCGGACAGCCTTGCGGAGGGTAATCTGATTGAATATTTCAGCGATGTTATAAATAAAGCCGGAATTGACAACGGAAGCTATATCGAGGCGACCGGCTGTGCGGAGAATGACGGCACGCGGTATGCGGTTCTCGTTTTTAAGTCCGCGGACAACTATGTTGACTGTAAATATATCGGCATAGCGGCGTCCGAAGACGGAGCGCCGAGGTATTTCACGGCGGAGAATGATTATTTGGACGCGGATAATTGGTATTTCTGCGAGGTAACCGAGGACGGACGCGCGGCTTACGGCACATTTGAAAAGACAGACGATATGATTCAGGATATGGATACCTTTGTTCAAATCGCGGTTTATTTGTACAACGGAGATGAGGAGGACGTGTAAATATTACACGGGAATACATTAATTTAGGAGGTCAAAGTATGAAAATTTTAGTAATAGGCAGCGGCGGACGCGAGCACGCTATAGTATGGAAAATAGCGCAGTCGCCGAAGGTTGAAAAAATTTACTGCGCGCCGGGCAACGGCGGTATTGCGGAAATAGCCGAGTGCGTGGACATCAACGTAATGGACAAGGAAAAAATGGCAGCATTCGCCAAGGAAAAAGAAATCGACCTTGTAATGGTCGCGCCGGACGATCCGCTTGTAGACGGAATGGTTGACGCGATGGAGGCGGCGGGAATACGCGCGTTCGGACCTCGCGCAAACGCGGCGATTATCGAGGGCAGCAAGGCTTTTTCAAAGGAATTGATGAAGAAGTACAATATCCCGACAGCGGGCTACGAGGTGTTTACCGAGAGCGGCAAGGCGATAGAATACATCAAAAAAGGCACATTCCCAACGGTTATCAAGGCTGACGGTCTTGCATTGGGCAAGGGCGTAATAATAGCGCAAAATCTTGAGGAGGCGGAGGACGCCGTTCACGATATGATAGACGGCGGCAAATTCGGAAAGAGCGGCAGCCGCGTGGTTGTCGAGGAATTTTTGACGGGTCCCGAGGTAAGCGTGCTTGCGTTCACAGACGGCAAGACGGTAAAGCCGATGGTGAGCGCCCAAGACCACAAGAGAGCCTACGACAATGACGAGGGACTTAACACCGGCGGTATGGGTACGTTCTCGCCGAGCCGCCTGTATGACGATGCGAAAGCGGCGGAGTGTATGGAAAACATATTTTTGCCTACAATAAAGGCGATGAACGCGGAGGGCAGACCGTTTAAGGGCGTGCTGTACTTCGGACTTATGATGACCCAAAACGGAGTTAAGGTAATCGAGTACAACTGCCGTTTCGGCGACCCGGAAACGCAGGTTGTTCTGCCGAGATTAAAGACAGACCTTGTTGAAATTATGGAGGCGGTCATTGACGAGCGGCTTGACGAGATTGAGATAGAATGGGAGGATAACGCGGCGGTATGCGTGGTTATGGCATCGGGCGGTTATCCGGTAAGCTACAAAAAGGGTTATGAGATAACCGGACTTGACAATGTGGGAGATCTCACGGTGTTCCACGCGGGTACGGCGTTAAAGGACGGAAAGATTGTAACGAACGGCGGACGCGTTTTGGGCGTTACCGCAGTCGGAAAAGACCTCGATGAGGCGATCAAAAACGCCTACGCGGGCGTGGAGAAAATTTCATTTAAGGACGAGTTCCACAGAAGTGATATAGGAGTAAAAAAGTATTGATAAAGCGCGTAAATTTGGGGTTAGCGCAGGAACGCTTTGCGAAAGATTTTCAAGGCTTTGCCTTGAAAATCGCCCTCATCCGTCGGCTCTGCCGACACCTTCCCCCAAGGGAAGGCTTGTATAGGCACATTTGAAAAGATTAGCCTTCCCCCGGGGGGAGGTGTCATTTGCGATAGCAAATGACAGAGGGGTTTTATCACGTACCGATATTACACACCTAAATCCAAATTTACAGCACCATATACAACCAAACCAAAACGGAGGAATAAAATGAAACGACAAGACTACATATCCTGGGACGAATATTTTATGGGCATCGCACTTTTATCGGCACAGCGCAGCAAGGACTCCAACACGCAGGTCGGCGCGTGCATCGTGAATCGTGAGAATAAAATTCTGTCGCTCGGCTATAACGGTATGCCGATAGGCTGCGACGATGATAAAATGCCGTGGGAGCGCGAGGCTGAAAATCCCATTGACACAAAATATATGTACGTTTGCCACGCGGAGCTGAACGCTATCCTAAACCGCAGCTCCGGCTCGCTTGACGGCGCGAAGCTGTATGTAACGCTTTTCCCGTGCAACGAGTGCGCGAAAGCGATAATTCAAAGCGGAATCCGCGAGGTCGTGTATATGTCGGATAAATACTGCGGCGAGGACGATAATCTCGCGTCAAAGAAAATGTTTGATATGGTCGGCGTGAAGTACCGCAGATACGAGCCGACCGGCAGACGGCTTACGATTGAATTGTAAGTTGTAAATACTAAACTGCGCGGGTTTATATTCCCGCGCCGTTTATTTTAAAGAAATTTTATCTTGCCAGCGCTATTATGTTTGTTATTGTTTTAAACACAAAAGCGAACGGGGCTATAATCAACGATAAAATAAGCTTTATCAAAAAGAATATTACCCAACCGATTATCGGCATAATCAAAAATACATTCGGCGTTATAAATGTGAGAAGCTGCCATCCGTACCACAGACCTCCGAGCATTGCTCCGGACACGACAACCTGCAAAATAAAACTTTCGCCCTTCGCTTGAGAAATTCCGAAAGCAATTCCCGCCGCGAAGCATATTAACGATATTACCAAATCCCTTACAATTTTGTTCTTTTCCATTATAAAACCCCCTAAAAGAAAAATATAAACACACAATTACTTAATATACCGAGTATAATAGCTGCAATAATCGACAATCCAAATGTTCCTTCCACACCGAATGTTGAAAAAAGCAACGCTATAAATTCTATGGGAATAGTCAGTATAACCGAAGCTATCGGTATCAGAACAATCAAAAGCAGCATTCCTCCGATAAATCC
>JAJQAT010000086.1 GCA_021203665.1 Bacillota bacterium | reverse complement strand
CAAATACATCAAAAAAAGAGGATAAAATCCTCAAAGTCTATACAAAATACCTATTACGGCGATGCCGCCGCTTTTCACGGCGGCATCAAGCCTTTAGTCTGTAACTAATTCATAACGGCGGCGCCAATTATGCTGTTTATATCGTCAATGCTATGCTTTTCCATATATTTCATAATGTCTTGTTTTGCCGGAATTATCAAATCGGGCTTCGCGAAAAGTCCGGTTCCCAAAGCCACAAGCGACGCGCCCGCAAGCATAAATTCAATCACGTCCTCGCCGCTCATAACTCCGCCCATACCTATTATCGGCAGCTTTACAGCCTCGTGAACCTCGTGTATCATTCTGACGGCAACGGGCTTTACCGCGGGGCCCGAAAGTCCGCCGGTATTGTTTTTCAGAATAGGACGGCGGGTGTTAATGTCTATCTTCATACCGAGCAGGGTATTTATAAGAGAAAGTCCGTCCGCTCCGCCGCTTTCCGCCGCCTTGGCTATCTCCGATATTGAGGTTACGTTCGGCGAAAGCTTCACGACAAGCGGCTTTTTGCAGTGCTTTTTCACCGCCGCGGTAAGCTCTTCCACAACCCTCGGGTCCGTTCCGAACGCCAGTCCGCCGTGCTTTACGTTGGGACAGGAAATATTCATTTCTATAATACTTACGCCCGTATCGGAAAGAATCTGAGCCATTTCGCAATATTCCTCTATTGTGTTTCCCGACATATTCGCGATTACATTTGTGTCATAATCCTCAAGTATCGGCATAATTGACTTCGCAAAATATTCAACGCCCGGATTTTGCAGTCCGACGCTGTTGAGTATTCCGCTCGGAGTTTCCGCTATTCTCGGCGGTTTATTGCCCTCTCTCGGCTTTCTTGTAAGTCCCTTTGCACTGAACCCGCCGTACTCCTCAAGCGGTGCGAATTGGTTATATTCCATACCGAACCCAAAGGTTCCCGAAGCGGTTACTATCGGATTTTTAAATTCAACGCCGCAGAAATTAATTTTTGTATTAATCATTGAGCGTCACCTCCTCGGAATAAAATACCGGTCCGTTGGTGCATACCTTAGCGTATTTGTCACTGCCCTCTTTATTCGTTTCGCAGCTGCATACAAGGCACGCGCCTATTCCGCATCCCATGCGCTGTTCCAGGGAAATCTGGCACCTTATTCCTCTGTCCTCCGCGATTTTCTTTACGGCCTTCAGCATGGGCATAGGTCCGCAGGAATAAATCATATCACAATCATGGAAGCTCAAGTATTGCTCCATAGCCGACGCGATATATCCGTTATATCCGTAGCTGCCGTCGTCTGTTCCGACGATAACGGTCTTTGCCGTTCTTTCAAACTCCTCCTCCATAACAACTCTGTCCTTGCTCCTGAATCCGAGGAACACGTCGGCGGTTTTTAATTCCCTTGCAAGCTTATAAAGCGGGAAAACACCTATTCCGCCGCCTATTATAACGGGATTTTTAACGCCGGACTTAATTTCAAAGCCGTGTCCCAGGGGTCCCATAACGTCTATATAATCTCCGACCTCTTTTTTTGCAAGCTCCTCCGTACCCTTGCCCTTTACCTCGAAAATAAAGCGCACCTCGCCGTTACCGGCATCGCATATGCTTATAGGGCGGCGCAAAAACGTGCTTTCACCGCAGTTTATATGCAGGAACTGACCGCATTGCGTTTCCCCCGCTATGTCCTCGCTCTCTATCACAAAATCAAATATGCCGTCCGCTATCTCCTTTTTTCGGATAAGCCTACAGTTTTCAACCTTTTTCATTTTTACCTCCGTTCCGCCGCCCGTAAGGGCGGAGAAATTTTTTATAACACGCTTGTTATATCATTCTTCATTCTTACCGCCTCGGCTCTTGCCGCCTCGGCGAACTGTTCCTCTTTATAATCACCCTTCTTATACGCGCACATAATACCTCTCGAGGAGTTTACTATCGCGCCCAAGCCGTCGTCATTAAAGCACGGAACAACGCCCCGCGCTCCGCCGCCCTGCGCTCCGTAGCCGGGAACAAGGAAATATGATTTCGGCATAAGCTTTCTCAGCCGCGCCGCCTGCTCGGGATATGTGGCGCCCACTACCGCGCCTACCGCGCCGTAGCCGCTTTTGCCTATGGTGTCTTGATTCCACTCGTTTACATACCTCGCGATTTTTTCATATATATGCTCTCCGTCGGAAAGCAAATCCTGCAATTCGCCGGAGGACGGATTCGACATTTTCACAAGCGTGAATATAGCCTTATCATACCTTTTGCAGTCCTCTATGAACGGCTTTACGCCGTCCGAGCCCGGAAACGGATTGACGGTTATGCAGTCAACACCGCACGCGTCGCAAAGGGTGCCGTCCACATCCGCTTTTCCGAGATACGCCTTTGAATACGCCTGCGCCGTTGTGCCTATGTCGTTTCTCTTAACATCAAGAATGACGTAAAGTCCCTTTTCCTTTGCGTATGAAATTGTCCTGTGCATAACCTCCTCGCCGCACAAGCCGTACATTTCATAAAACGCGGACTGCGGCTTAACCGCCGGAACAACATCGTATACGGCATCGATAAGACCTTTGTTATACTCCCATATCGCCTCCGACGCGCCCTTAAGATTTTGTCCGTATTCGGCGTAAGCCTTCTTCTTTATATACTCCGGCACATATTCCAGCTTCGGGTCAAGTCCCGCAACCGACGGATTGCCCTTTTCCTTAATCTTCTGTACCAACAAATCCACTGACATAATTTTATCCTCCTGTTACAGCAGCACGCCTTGATTTACTATTATATCACCGTTCACGATTACATATTCGGGTTTTCCGCAAAGCTTGAAGCCGTCATACGGTGAATTTTTACTCTTTGATTCAAATTTCGATATATCAACCGTCCACTCCTTGTCGGGATTGAATATCGTAATATCCGCGCAGCCGCCCACGGACAGCTTTCCCTTGCTCAGTCCCAATATTCTTGACGGATTTACGGACATTTTCTCTATAAGCTCGTTCAGCGTAAGCACTCCCGGCTTTACAAGATATTCAAGTCCGAGTCCGAGAGAGGTTTCAAAGCCTACTATACCGTTCAGCGCAAGCGCGAATTCACAGTTCTTTTCATCTATATGGTGCGGCGCGTGGTCGGTTACGATACAGTCTATCGTGCCGTCCTTAAGTCCCTCTTTTATCGCCTCCACGTCGTCGTCCGTTCTCAGCGGCGGATTCATTTTCGCGTTTGTGTTAAAGCCGTCAACCGCTTTTTCGGTAAGAGTGAAATAATGCGGGCAGGTTTCGCACGTCACGCGCACTCCGCGCTTTTTAGCCTGACGCACAAGCTCGACCGAGCCTCTTGTGCTTACGTGCGCGATGTGTATCGCCGTTCCCGTTGCCTCGGCTATTATAATATCCCTCGATACCATAACCTCCTCCGCGGCTCTCGTTATGCCGCGAAGTCCGAGATATGTTGACATATATCCCTCGTTCATATGTCCGCCGTCGGCAAGTCCCAAATCCTCGCAATGCGAAATTACCGTCATATCAAACATATCCGCGTATTCCATGGCTCTGCGCATAAGTCCGGAGCTTACAACCGGATGTCCGTCGTCCGATATTGCCACCGCGCCGGCGAATTTCAGCTCGCCTATCTCGGCAAGCTCCTTTCCCTCAAGTCCCTTTGAAACAGCTCCGATGGGATATACGTTTACATATCCCACCTCCTTGGCTCTGTTTCTTATATAGCTTACAACCGCCTCGCTGTCTATAACCGGCTTTGTGTTCGGCATACACGCGATCGATGTGATACCGCCCACAGCGGCGCTCCTGGTGCCCGTTTCAATGTCCTCCTTATACTCCTGTCCGGGGTCGCGCAAATGGCAGTGCATATCCACAAGTCCGGGCGAGACAATCTTGCCCGACGCGTCTATGACCTCCATATCTATTCCCTCAAGCTCGAGGTCGTCGCCGATGTCGGAAATCACGCCGTTATCGACGAAAATATCCGTAACCTTATCCACATTGTTGGCGGGGTCGATTACCCTGCCGCCCTTTATAAGTATTTTCATCATAATCTCCTTTCTCTTAATCGGCGAATCCGCCTCTTGACAGTATATACATAACCGCCATTCTCACCGCGACACCGTTTGTGACCTGCTCGTTTATTACGCTTTGGTCGCCGTCTATCACGCTCGACGAAAATTCCACTCCGCGGTTTACCGGTCCCGGGTGCATAACAAGCGCGTCCGGCTTGGCGAATTTAAGGCGTTTTTCATCTATGCCGAAAAATCTGTAATATTCCCTGAGGCTCGGGAAAAGTCCGCTCTTTTGTCTTTCAAGCTGTATGCGCAGTCCCATTACCCCGTCCGCGTCCACTATCGCCTCGGGAATACTCTTAAAGACCATCACGCCCATTTTTTCCATGCCCGGAGGTATAAGCGTGCTCGGTCCGCCGACGCTTACCTCCGCGCCGAGCTTTGTAAGTCCGTAAATATTGCTTCTTACCACTCTGCTGTGATTTATGTCGCCCACAATCGCCACCTTAAGTCCCTTAAAGCCGCCCTTTTTCTCCTTTATGGTCAGCATATCCAAAAGAGCCTGTGTGGGATGCTCGTCCATACCGTCGCCGGCGTTGATAACCGACGCGCTTACAAGCGGCGCGATAAGATGCGGCGCGCCGCTCATGCTGTGGCGCACGACAAGAATATCCGTACCCATCGCATTTATGGTTTCGGCGGTGTCTATAAGCGTTTCGCCCTTTTGCACCGAAGATCCGCTCGCGGTTATATTCGCCGCGTTCGCGCTCATGTATTTCGCCGCCAGCTCAAAGGACAGTCTTGTTCTTGTGCTGTTCTCATAAAACAGGTTTACGACCGTTTTGCCCTGAAGATGAGGCGTTTTCTTGTTAGGCTGACTGAGTATAAGCTTCATGGTTTCCGCCGTTTCAAGTATACTATTGATATTATCCGCGCTCAAATCCTTTAGTCCGAGTAAATCCTTTTTCATAATTTATTCTTCCCCCTTGCCGCATATTGATACTTTTTCTATTTTTTCATCGTCTATCGCGACATTGATATATTCATCGCGCGAGGTGGGTACGCCGCGTCCGATATAATCCGCGCGTATGGGCAGCTCGCGTCCGCCTCTGTCGATAAGCACGGCAAGCTCAATCCTTTCGGGACGTCCCATGTCGAATATTTCCTCCATCGCCGCGCGTATGGTTCTTCCGGAATACAGCACGTCGTCAATCAAAATAATTTTTTTATCCTCTATGGAAAAAGCAATGTCATTTCCCGCGACAATAGGATGCTCGCTGAGCCTTGTAAGGTCGTCGCGGTAAAAGGTTATGTCAAGGCTTCCCATCTGCGGACATACACCCTCTATCTCGGCTATTTTTTCCGCTATAAGCCTTGCCAAAAGCACTCCCTTTGTCTGAATGCCTATTATTGCAAGATTTTCCGTGCCCCTGTTGCGCTCGAGAATTTCATACGCCATTCTGCTTACCGCGCGCCTCGCGGTCGCCGCGTCCATAAGCACGGTTTTCTCCTTGTAATTCGCCATTGTTTTTTCCTCCGTTTTCCATATATAATGCTGTGATATGTCTTACAA
>JAJQAT010000204.1:5175-5643 GCA_021203665.1 Bacillota bacterium | reverse complement strand
TTATGACAAATATTTTAGAAACGGTTGTTTTCGCCGAGGGCGAGGAAGCGGTTGACACACAGGCTCAAACCGCGGAAACAACGGAAACCACAAGCACAGACGCGGATCAGGTTGCCGAGGCTAATCCGGTAATGAGTACCGTCGTTAGTATTCTTCCGCTTGTTCTTATTATCGAATTGCTGGACTTTATGATGATAAGACCGCAAAGAAAAAAGGAAAAAGAAACCAAAGAGATGATTAACTCGATGAAGGTCGGCGATAAGGTTGTAACAATCGGCGGCATCTGCGGCAAGGTCGCGAGAATCAAGGATGAGTTTGTATTCATCGAAACCGGAAATATCGGCACCCCCGATGAAAAATCCGTTATAAAAATGGAAAGAGACGCCGTAAAGACGGTTGAATCAAACAAAAACTAAATAGGGTATAAAAAGCAAACCTCTCTAATATATTTATAGTAAATTATTAGGG
>JAJQAT010000204.1:0-5165 GCA_021203665.1 Bacillota bacterium | reverse complement strand
GGAGGTCATTTTATGGGAATCAATTTTAAGGGTGTGATAAAAGGAACATTATTTTCATTAATAATCACATTTGCGATAATTCTTATTCTGTCGCTGCTGTCATATTTCACGCAAATAAGCGAAAACGTGATAACCACGGGAGCGTATGTATCAGTCGCGGCGGGTATTCTGCTCGGAACAACAGCCGTGGCAAGGGCGGCGGCGCAAAAGGTGTTTCTTCACGCCATGCTTGTGTGCGTGCTGTATCTTATAGCTTTCACGGCAATTTCCGCCGCCGTAAACAAGGGAATATCCTTTAACTCGCATTTTTTAGCGGTCACTGTGGGCGCATTGGCTGCCGGATTTTTGGGCGCGGTAATAGGCGGATAAGATACAATATCTAATTTTCAGAAAATTTTGTAAAAAAACTCTTTTCTTTTACTCGAATGTATGCTATAATAGTACTATAATATGAATAAACATAAGGAGGTTTTAGTGATGAAACACGTACAGACACTAAACAAGGCTAATTTAAAGGATTCCGCAAAGCACGGCGGCTGCGGCGAATGCCAAACATCATGCCAGTCGGCTTGCAAGACCTCTTGCACTGTCGCAAATCAGAAATGCGAGCAGGCGAACTAATCCTTTGCCGAATAAATGAATCCTGCAGATGAATCATCGGCTGTCGGTCGATGATTTTCTGCTAATAGCTGAAATATATTAATAGGGAGTTTTTTGAAAAGTGATACATAAGTATAAGCAACTTGGTTTAAATATAGTTATGGACGTGTATTCCGGCGCGGTTCATGTCGTTGACGACGTGATGTATGATATGCTCGATTATATCCTTGAGCCGTTCATATCTGAATCGGAGTGTCCCGCGTACATAAGGGAGGGCTTGTCGGACAAGTATTCCGCCGAGGAAATAGCGGAAAGCTACAGCGAGATATGCTCACTCGTAAGCGCCGGACAGCTCTTTACCGACGACTGCTACAGCGAGATAGCCAAGAATTGGAATAAAAAATCCGTGGTAAAGGCGCTTTGCCTGCACGTTGCGCATGACTGTAATTTAAGATGTAAATATTGCTTTGCCGACACCGGCGAATTTCACGGCGGCAGAAGCCTTATGAGCGCGGAGGTCGGCAAGAAAGCCATTGATTTCGTGATAAACAACAGCGGAAACAGACACAACATAGAGATTGACTATTTCGGCGGCGAGCCGCTGATGAATTTCGGCGTTGTCAAGGAAATTACCGAGTACGCCAAGGAACAGGGCAAGCTGCATAATAAAAATTTCCGTTTCACCGTCACGACAAACGGCATTTTGCTGAATGACGATATAAAGGAATATATAAACAAAAATATGTCGAATGTCGTGCTGAGTATAGACGGAACAAAGGAAACGAACGACAGAATGAGGTACCGCGTTGACGGAAGCGGCTCGTATGACACTATAGTGCCCAAATTCCAAGACATAGCCGAAAGCAGAAACCAGGATAATTATTACGTCCGCGGCACATTCACCGCGTATAATCTTGATTTCGCAAAGGACGTAATACATTTGGCTGACCTCGGATTTAAGCAGACGAGCGTCGAGCCGGTTGTCGCGGAAGAAACGGAGGATTACGCGCTCAAAAGCGAGCATATAGCAAAGGTTTGCGGGGAATATGACAAGCTCGCCGATGAATACGTCAAAAGATATGACGAGGGCAGAGGATTCAACTTTTTCCATTTTATGGTTGACCTTGACCAGGGACCGTGCGCGATAAAAAGACTTTCCGGCTGCGGAGCGGGACATGAGTATCTCGCGGTCGCTCCGAACGGCGATATTTATCCGTGCCACCAATTTGTCGGCAATGAGGATTTCAAAATGGGCAATGTTTCCGAGGGTGAAATTAACGAGGATATAAAAAACACCTTTGAACGCTCGAACGTTTACACAAAGGAAAAATGCGAAAATTGCTTTGCCAAGTTTTATTGCAGCGGCGGGTGCAGCGCGAACGCCTTTAATTTTAACGGCGATATAAACAAGCCCTACGAGCTTGCCTGCGAATTTGAAAAAAAGCGTCTTGAATGTGCGATTGCCATTGAGGCGCATAAAAAATTAACTTAATATAAAGGAGGAAAAACAATGATACACAAGGGTTTTAAAATGAAGCTGTACGACGGTATGGCGGAGGAGTACGAAAAGAGGCATAACGAGCTGTGGCAGGAAATGAAGGATATGATTCACGAGCACGGCGGCAAGAATTATTCGATATTCCTCGACAAGGAAACAATGATTCTCTACGGCTATATCGAGATTGAAAGCGAGGAGCTGTGGGCAAAGGGATCGGACACCGCCATAAACAGGAAATGGTGGGATTTCATGGCTGATATTATGGAAACAAATCCCGATAACAGTCCTGTTTCGGAGGATTTGCACCTTGTTTTCCATTTGGATTGATAATTCTCTTCGGAAAAAGTCTAAAAAACAGTGAATAATATTTCAAATAAGGGCAATAATAGTATTGACCTCACAAAATACATTAAACCGATTAGTCGGTTGATAACCCCCTTATTTGTGAAAGGAGCGGGCAAGTGTCCGCTCCTTTTATTTTTTTACGAATTTTAAATAAAAATGCGCTAAAATTTTGTTAAAACCGCTTGACAATAAAATCAACAGATGGTATAATTTAAGCATGGATATTTATATATAATACAAGGTATATGTTAAATTTGAAAGAGGAGATGTAAAATGAAAAAATTTATTTCATTACTGCTGGCAGGCTCAATGCTGTTGGCGTCAACCGCGGCTCTCGCGTATGCTCCGTCGTATTATGACGGTACGGCGTATACTACGCTCGGTCTTGATTCGGACGATGAAGACGGCGAGATTAATTTGGCTGTAATCGCGGCTTCCGATGTTACGCTCGGAAACACAATGTACATTCAGGGTTCTGTTTACGCGAACGGAACAATTAGTGTAATCGACGGCGCGGGAAACACCGTTGACGGCTTGTTTATTTCAAAAACCGGCAATACAACATACACAGGCGCTACGGGCGAGTATACGGCTGAGGGATATAAAATTGTTGACAGCAACGGCACTGACGAAACAACGACTATGTATGATTCAAAGCCGAACTACAACGGTGCAATCTATGATGCGAACACTTCATTTGAATGCGAATACACAGATTATGAGGTTCCGGAGATAGATAACACAACGGCATATTATTATTCGGCGTGGGATTCGGAAAAAACGCTTTATAAGGCGGATACATCGGGAACTGTAACCGCAAGCACATATAATCAGGTTTATACCGTAAATCAAGACACCCATTTTGGATCGCTTGCTATTGGCAACGACGGATTTGTCATCGACGCGACGGACGGCCCGATTGATATTGTTATTGATAATTTCATAATGTATGGCGCGGGCGGCGACGGTTATTGGACTGTGCTCGGCGATAACGAGGTTAACGTTTATATAAATAATATTATAGCCGCTAATGACAGTAATAAAAATTCAAATCTCATTAAGCTTTATACTCAAAATGCTGAGAACGCAATAGACACTATCAACGATACCTCTTATGATTATTTTACGCTCAGTGATGATTTTGATGCAAAAAAACAGCAAATCCTGGATGCAAGTGAAGGTACAAACATCAATTTTTATCTCGACTGCGATGACAGCTTTGACACGATAAGCATTCAAGGTAGCTTTGCCAATGCTAATATTATAACCGGAAAGAATCTTACTATATCAAGCACTACCGCTATAATAGGTGATTTCACTGTTGGAGGTAACTTCTCACTTTCAGCATCGACCGTTGTATGGGGTACGGTTTGCGCGCCTAATTCAAAAACCTTTATAGGTCAGGCAGCTATACTTTACGGACAGCTCCATACATATACTCTTGATATGGCAGGTGCCGGCGCGATTATGTATCAGTCGGATTCAATAACAACATCGGCTACGGAAGAGCCGACAACTACAGATTCTCCATCCGCAACCACAGAGGCTACGGAAGAGCCTTCTTCAGGCGTTACGCTTGATATAGTTGAGGATGTTGTATATATTGTATATGATATGGCTGGCAATCCTGATGCAAGCCTTACAATAAACCACAGCGGTGCATATCACTGGGAATATGTTTATGAAGACGGTGTATCGTATAGCAGCGGCGTCATGACGGATGCAGATGGTGAATTTAACTCATATTATGACACAAGCGGTTCTCATACCGCGGACACGGCGACTTCATCGACGGCTTATTTGTCATCTGGTCAATACTATATTTTGAAAGCTGTTTCAAATGAGGATTCAAGTGTATACGATACAGTAAAGATAATAGTTGTTGCATCAGAGGATGATATTCCTGCGGCTACCGCAACGCCTACCGTAGAGCCGACAGAGGCTCCGGAGCTGCCGGAGGGTACGGAAATCGACCTGAGCGGCGCGGGCTATGCGTATATCTTCGGCTATGAACCGTATATCTACAGCGTTGACACAACAGACGGCGAGGGCAATGTAATAAGCACAGAAGTGTATGCCTCGGTTGAAATGGCTCCGGATGACGCTGTTACAAGAGAGCAGGTCGCTGCTATGATTATGAGAATGGTTGACCAGGCGTATAACACTACAGGCACAACATACGAGCTTACCTCAAACATGAGCCAGCACGAGGGTACATGGTACGCGCGCGGTCTTGCGTATCTCGCAAGCAAGGGCACATTTGACGGTATCGATTATGTTAATACCGGCGCGGTAACACGCGGCGAGGTTGCTAAGCTTGTCGCTTACGGCTTGAATTTGTCAGATACAACTGAAACTGAATTTACCGATATAGAAGATAACGAGTATAAGGATTATATCGAAATCATGGCTGCATACGGCTATATGAACGGCGTAAGCGCAACATCGTTCGAACCTGACAGAGTAATGACGAGAGCCGAGTTCTGCTCGATGTTCAATAACATTATCGGACGTGACACAATGGGACTTAATGCTGAGGACGGCACTATCGTAACTCAAGAAACTTATTCGATAGTTGACCTTGACGGTCACTGGGCGGAGGAAGTAATGCTTAAGGCTACAAGCGCGTATGACGATGACGGCTATGTTGATATTGACACGAGAGTTGAAAATATCAGAAACAAGCTTGATAATTACGCGGCACAGCTTCTGTATTAATAGG
>JAJQAT010000116.1 GCA_021203665.1 Bacillota bacterium | reverse complement strand
GGGAGGCGATCGAAATGCTTTGCATTTCGCATGGGCGAAGGTGGTGGAGGGATTCGGGCGCCCAATGGGCGCCCTCTACGAGGGGCGGCGAGGAATCCCTCAGTCACTTCGTGACAGCTCCCTTTGACAAGGGAGCCTTGCAGAGCACAGACAGAAGCATGGCTTTATTTTTCATACAGTGCAATCCCTCATCCGTCGGCTGCGCCGACACCTTTTTGGCTACGGCTACGAGCAAAGCTCTACGCCTACGATTTGCTTTGCAAATCGTTCACCCCCCAAGGGAAGGCTTAGGGTCGTCGAGGTACATTTACGATTTAGCGGGAGCCTCCCTTGTTAAAGGGAGGCGATCGAAATGCTTTGCATTTCGCATGGGCGAAGGTGGTGGAGGGATTCGGGCGCCCAATGGGCGCCCTCTACGAGGGGCGGCGAGGAATCCCTCAGTCACTTCGTGACAGCTCCCTTTGACAAGGGAGCCTTGCGGGTCGTCGGGGGCGCCGACCCCTACGAGGTGCATTTGCAGCAGTGGAAGCCTCCCCTATCTAGGGGAGGTGGCACGGCGTAGCCGTGACGGAGGGGTTTGCCCTTCCCCCCTTTGGGGAAGGCTTAGGCTTAATTTATATATTTACAATCCGAATTTAATGTGATACTATAATAGCAAAGCAAATCACAGGGAGAAAGCAAATGAAAAAAAACTACCAAATAATACTTGACAAAACCATAGCCGAGACGGAAAAAGGCAGCAGGGTGCCGACGCTTTTGCTGCACAGCTGCTGTGCGCCGTGTTCGAGCTACGTACTTGAATACCTTTCGGAGTACTTCGACATAACAATCCTCTATTACAACCCGAACATATCGCCGGAGCGGGAATTTACCAAGCGCGTGAACGAGATGCGCCGTCTGATAAGCGAAATGCCGCTGAAACGTCCGGTTCGCTTCATTGAGGGAAAATATGACTGCGAGCGTTTTTATGACATGGCAAGAGGACTTGAGAGCCTCAGAGAGGGCGGCGAACGATGCTTTAAATGCTACAGGCTCCGTCTTGAGGAAACGGCAAAAGCCGCCCAAAACGGCGGCTTTGACTACTTTACCACAACGCTCTCGATAAGTCCGCACAAAAACGCGCAGGCTCTTAACGAAATAGGCGGGGAGCTGAGCGAAAAATACGGCGTCCGCTACCTATTTTCCGATTTCAAGAAAAGAAACGGCTACAAGCGCTCCTGCGAGCTTTCCGAAAAATACGGACTTTACCGCCAAAATTACTGCGGCTGCGTATATTCAAAGGCGGAGGCGGAGGAACGCGAAAGGGCTAAATATAATAACGTATAGACGCTATCTGCGCCGCCGCCTCCCGCGCACACGATACCGGCAGCATTACTATCGGCGTGGGCGCGCTTATATGCGAGGCGTCTATGCCGTTCAGCTCCGCCATAAGCGACGCGCGCACAACGTGGAACTCGTTCGTTATAAACACCACACTGCCGTCCAGCACCGGCGCGGAAAATTCAAAATTCTCATACGTGCTTGTCGATTCGGTTTCCAAAATTATCCTGTCATCGCTCACTCCGTTGGACACAAGGTAATTTTCCATTGCCAGCGCCTCGGAAATCGTCTCTCCCTTGCCCTGTCCGCCGCTCACAATCACGGTGGCGCTGTCGTTCACGCTCAAATACTCCACTGCCTTTTCAAGCCGCTTTTTAAGCACGGGAGAGGGCGAGTTGCCGTTAAGTCCCGCGCCGAGCACAACAAGGTAATCCTCGTTATAGGTCGAATCATCCATCGTTCCCAGCGCGCATATGGCGCCGGAGTACAAAACAAGCACCGTCATTGCGAAAACAAACAGCCTTTTTAAAAATCTTAGAAAAAGCTTTTCCTTTGCCGCGTCGTAAAACGAGCTCCACAGAATAAATATAATTCCTATCGCGACAATAATCGCCTCGCCTGTTCCCATGTAATTTACCGCGGCGCAATACAGCCCGTCGGCGGAAAACAAAAGTCCGAGTACAAATAAAACAACTCTCATACGATTAACCTCACTTAATTATTGTATACTGCATACATTCATAATGCAGCCTTGTTCCCACGTCCGTACCGAAAGGCAGCAGCGCCAACGCGATATACAGCTCCGCGCCGCCGTCAACGTCCGTCCGCCTTAAATAGGCGTATTCACTCTCTATCTCGGTAACTATATAATCCTTAGGCTCCATAATTTACCTCCGTTTTTTTGTTTATATATATGATATATCAAACAATGCGTCTTTGTCAACCGAATTTGTCTAAAATTTATTTTTTGTGTCGAGCAGACGGGCGGCGGCAAGCCTCCCCTACGAGGGGAGGTGGCACGGCAACGCCGTGCCGGAGGGGTTTAGCCTCCCTTGTTTAAAGGGAGGCTTACCATAGCCGAAAATGCGGCTTTATTTTGAATACAGCGCAAGACCCCTCCACCGCTAAAGCGGTCCCCCTCCCCGCTTACACCTTACGGCGACGCGGGGCGGGAAACAACAGCCGGAAATGCGGCGCAATTTTTCATACAGTGCATTCCCTCATCCGTCACTCGCCTGCGGCGTGTGCCACCTTTTTGGCTACGGCTACGAGCAAAGCTCTACGCCTACGATTTGCCTTGCAAATCGTTCACCCCCAAGGGAAGGCTAATCAAATTCGCTGCAAACCCTAAGCCTTCCCCTGGGGGAAGGTGTCGGCGCAGCCGACGGATGAGGGATTCGCGCACATAAAAAACGGCGGTGGAAAATCCACTGCCGCTTTTTTATATTATGTAATAACGTTCAAGAAACTATTAATAATCCCATGATACCAATACCATCGCAATATCTCTTGAATCAATCTTGCCGTCGCGGTTTAGGTCGTACAGGGTGTAATCCCAAGCCGCTTCCAGTTCTGTATCTTCTGCCTGCTTGCCGAAGTACGATACTACTGCCGACAAATCCCATAGGTCGATTACGTTGTTTGCTACAATATCGCCCGCGAGGAATGTTACATCATCTGTAACATCGCCCATTGCGTTATCGTCTGACGTTGCAACATACATATCCTGGCTCATCGCGTTATTCCATACAGTTACTGTCGCCTCGCCGCTTGACGGAACTATCGACGTTCTGTAGGTTCTGTAGCCCGCGCCCTCGAATTTAAGGGTTGTAGCGTAGTTTCTGTATACGGTTACAGTCGTTGTGTAGCCGGTTGCGTCCTCGTAATCAGCCTCGGTGCTTACGCTTGCTATGTCTACATCGGTTGCGGTCAAGCTGTCGCCGCCGAAGGTGATTACATTATCCGTCATATTAACGCCGTTCAATGTAACCTTCATATCGTTGTAATCGGCAGCCTGCGCGCTTACGGTGTTCGGGAACAATACATTGATTGTAAGCTGTGTCTGAGCAAGAGTTATTTTACCGCTTGCGACAGGTGAGCTGTAATTCAGCTTGCCGTCCGCTGACGCGGTTGTTATATACGTGCTTACGATATTGTTCGATATTTCAGCCGTCTGAACCTGGTTAGCCGTGTTGGTTTCCAGATTGGTGGTCTTTAGCGAAAGACTGAAATTTCCGTCGCCGGTTATGTTCAAGATTCCCAATGTTACGTAGGTACCGGTTATATCGCTTACCACGCCTGCCGAATCCTTCACATTAAACTCGTATTCGCCGTTGCCGCTGCTTACTATATTGATATACGGATTATACTGTGTGATTGTTACCGCGCCGATATTGGTTATATCAAGCGTATCATCAAGCTCGAACGCAAGCTCCGCCGCCATAAAGCGGTTGATGTACTTAACGTCGCTGTCATAATCAGCATACAGTCTGATATAGTATGAACCCGGCAGACCGCTTACCTCTTCAAGCTTAAGCGTAACGCTTTCAGCTATGTTTGTACTGTCAACAGTCACCTCTGTACCGTCAATCCAATATGTCGAGAATGACGGAGCTGTGAATGAAACTACATTACCGCTGACGGAAAGATTATTATCATTGGCTGTTAATTGAGTTGACTTCTTTCCTCCCGAACCATCATCCTCAATATGGTAAACCTTTACGCTGTCTGATTCAAGCGCAATCGGTAATTCGATTTCTACAGGCTGGTTTGTAACCTCAACTGTTGTTACATTACCCGAGCTGTCGGTCTTTACAACCGAAATATCCACGCCGAAAGCGTTATCGCTTAATGTAGTTGCGGGAGTTGTTGTCGGTGAAACGAACTCGTCAACATTTTCTGTGTCAAGAACAACCTCGATTGTGGCAACCTCGGTATAATCAATATCAAGGTTATCTTCCAAATTTGTAAGAGTAACCTTAGCCGACGCGCCGCTTTCAAGCTCCGCTTCGCCGTTGTCCGTTACGATTGTGCTTGACTGCAATACCGCACCGGTTGTTTCGTCATAGTAGTGGTTGGATGCGGTGTAAGCTGATACGTCTGTATCAAATGTACCGCCGGAAACGGTTATTGTACCGCTGTTTACCGCTACTTTACCGGTTACTTCACAATCGGTTATAGTTATTGTAGCTCCGGAACCGGCACTGTATATTGCATATCCGCTGTCGCCGGTATTGATGATTGTGCCGCCGGAAATTGTAACTGTAGCATCGTCAGCAGCCCATATTGTAGGATAGCCAGCCGTAGTAGTTGTAAAGGTTCCGCCGGTTATTTCCAAGGTTCCCAAATCAACCGTGCTGTCGGTGCATTTTGTCCAAACAACATTTTTTTCAGAAGTAAACTCACCGCCGGTAATTTTAGCTTCATTGTAGTTCATAATCTCATATTGAGACGCTCCTGAAAATGTACCGCCGTTTATTTCAAGTATACCGCCGTCATCATTTTTGATAGTGTTCAAGCCGCCCTCAAATGTGCCGCCGTTTATGATAAGCGTGGGATTCGCGCTGTTGGTACCCTCAACATATCCGCTGCTCTCATTTCCGCTGCTGTAGCTCTGATAACCGTTTTCGAACATGCTCGAATATTTACCGCTGTTCAAAACAGTAACTCCGTCATTAACAGTCATAGTGCCGTGGTTCAAAATAGTATAGAACGAATTACCTCCGTTATTGCTTGAGCTTGAGCCGGCTTCGTTGCTTCTTGTGTATGTGCCGCCGTTCAATGTAACGGTACCGCTGTTATAGATTGCGGCTTTACCATGTGATAATGCGTCAACCGTGCCGGTTCCCTCGGAATCTTCAATCGTCAATGTACCGTTGTTTGTGATTGCATGGCAGCCTGTAGCGGAAATTGTAAATCCCGCAAGGTCAATGGTAAGAGTTGTGTCTGACAAAACCTCGTATGTTGATGTCAGCGCAACATTGCTTGTAAGAGTGATAACTCCGTTATCTGCTTCGGGAAGAGATGTAACCGCTGTTGTTTCCTCATCGTCTTCTGTCTCGCTGTCCTCTTCGCTTTCTTCGAATAACTCGACTTCATCCTCCGTTTCTTCGACATTGATTGCTTCGACCATCTCTGTTTCTTCAACATCGTTGTCAGAAGCGATGTCCGGCGCCGCGAACACGGGTATTGCCGAGCTTGCCGCAAGCATTGCCGCCGCTGTTAAAAGCGCCAAAATCTTTTTTAGTTTTTTCATATTTAGTCCTCCTTCATGTAAATAATGAAAATTTTGATTTTGTATATTTTGGAATTATATACACCCTTATTGT
>JAJQAT010000200.1 GCA_021203665.1 Bacillota bacterium | reverse complement strand
AGAATATACATTAGACAAATATCGAAAAAAACATCGAAAAAATATCGGAAAATTCGGGAGAGATAATAAATGTCAAACGAAAGACAGAAAAGGATAAGAAATTTTTGTATTATAGCGCATATAGACCACGGCAAATCAACGCTTGCCGACAGGCTGCTTGAGCTTACGGGCGAGGTGGAGGAGCGCGATATGGAAGAGCAGCTTTTGGATAATATGGACCTGGAGCGCGAGAGAGGCATAACAATCAAAGCGCACGCCGTAACGCTGAAATATAGCAGAGATGACGGCGAGGTTTATACTCTTAACCTTATAGACACTCCGGGACACGTTGACTTTAATTATGAGGTGTCGCGTTCTCTCGCGGCGTGCGAGGGCGCGATACTGATAGTGGACGCGTCGCAGGGAATAGAGGCGCAGACCCTGGCTAACACATATCTTGCCATTGACCACGACCTTGAGGTTGTGCCGGTAATCAATAAGATAGATTTACCGTCGGCGCAGCCGGAGGTTGTAATAAAGGAAATAGAGGACATAATAGGCATACCGGCGGAGGACGCTCCGCAGATTTCGGCTAAAACCGGACTTAACGTCGAGGCGGTGCTTGAGGAGATTGTCGAGATGATACCGCCGCCCGACGGAGATGAGAGTGCGCCGCTTAAAGCGTTGATTTTCGACTCGTATTACGACAGCTATAAGGGAGTAATCGTATACGTCAGAATAAAAGAGGGCAGCGTAAAGGTTGGCGACAGAATAAAAATGATGGCTACCGGAGCGGAATTTGACGTTGTGGAGGTAGGCGTTATGAGCGCGTCCGGACTTGTTCCGAACGGCGGACTTGCCGCCGGCGACGTCGGATATATAGCCGCGAGCATAAAGAATATACAGGACACGCGCGTGGGCGATACGGTCACGACCGTAAAAAACGCGGCGGAGGAGCCTCTGCCGGGCTATAAAAAGGTAAACCCGATGGTGTATTGCGGAATATATCCCGCCGACGGCGCGCAGTATGAGGATTTAAAGGACGCGCTTTCAAAGCTTCAGCTTAACGACGCGGCGCTTATGTTTGAACCCGAAACCTCCGTGGCGCTGGGATTCGGCTTCAGATGCGGATTTTTGGGACTTCTGCATATGGAAATAATACAGGAAAGATTGGAAAGAGAATATAATCTTGACCTTGTGACAACCGCGCCGAGCGTTATCTATAAGGTATATAAAACGAACGGCGAGATGGTATGGGTTGATAACCCGACCAATCTTCCCGACGGCTCGGAAATAGATTATATGGAGGAGCCGATGGTTAAGGCGAATATTATGGTGCCGAAGGATTACGTCGGAAATGTTATGGAGCTGTGCCAGGAAAGACGCGGAATTTATAAGGATATGACGTATATGGAGGAAACAAGGGCGGAGATATTCTATGAGCTGCCGCTTAACGAAATCATATACGACTTCTTTGACGCGCTTAAATCAAGAACAAAGGGTTACGCGTCCTTTGATTATGAGCTTTGCGGATATAACCGCTCAAACCTTGTCAAGCTCGATATTCTGCTTAACGGCGAGATGGTGGACGCGCTTTCGTTTATCGTGCATAAGGACAGCGCATATTCGCGCGGCAGAAAAATGGCTGAAAAGCTCAAGGAGGCTATTCCGCGTCAGCTTTTTGAGGTACCCATTCAAGCGGCAATCGGCTCGAAAATCATTGCCCGTGAAACTGTGCGCGCAATGCGTAAGGACGTCCTGGCAAAGTGCTACGGCGGCGATATTACCCGTAAGAAAAAGCTGCTTGAAAAGCAGAAGGAGGGTAAAAAGCGTATGCGCCAGGTCGGCAGTGTGGAGGTGCCGCAGGAGGCGTTTATGTCCGTGCTGAAATTAGACGAATAAAGTGAAATAAAAAATAACGGAAGCTGACTGCTCCCGTTATTTTTATGCGCCGTGTGAAAAATAAAGCTGTACTTCCGGCTGCGCTGCCGTAAGCCGCACAGCCGCAGCAAAAAAGGGACCGCATACGCAGCCCCTTTTAAAATCTCAAAAACCGGTTTTATTTAGCCAATTCTACAAGATGAGCGTACTTTTCTTCCGCGTTCTTCTTAGCCTTTGCGAACAATTCCTTAGCTCTTTCCGGATTTGAACGAGCGAGTGAGTTGTAACGAACCTCGCCCATAATGAAGTCCTCATAATCCATTGTCGGAGCCTTTGAATCGAGCTGGAACGGATTCTTACCCTCAAGAGCGAGTCTCGGGTCGAATCTGAACAGATGCCAGTAGCCTGCCTGAACAGCCTTCTTTTCCTCTGTCTGAGCGATGCTCATACCGCCCTTGATACCGTGGTTGATACACGGAGCGTAAGCGATGATAAGCGAAGGACCGTTGTAGCTTTCAGCCTCAAGCAAAGCCTTAAGCAGCTGATTCTGGTCAGCGCCCTGAGCAACCTGCGCCACGTATACATAACCGTAGCTCATAGCGATTGCGGCAAGATCCTTTTTCTTAACCTCTTTACCCGCTGCCGCGAATTGAGCGATAGCGCCTGTCGGTGTAGCCTTGGATGACTGACCGCCTGTATTTGAGTAAACCTCTGTATCGAATACAAGAACATTTACATCCTCGCCCGAAGCAAGAGCATGGTCAACGCCGCCGAAGCCGATGTCGTATGCCCAGCCGTCGCCGCCGAATATCCAGCAGGACTTCTTTGAAAGGTATTCCTTATCGGCAAGAACGTCCTTAGCCTCCTGAGAGTTGATGTTGGCGATTGCCTTAAGCAATTCGTCCGTGGCAACCTTGTTTGCAGCCGCGTCGTCCTTTGTTTCGATGAACTTGTCGATAGCCGGCTTAGCGTCCGCGTTTTCCTCGGCAATCTTTTCAAGCTTAGCGATGTTTGATTTTCTCAATGTATCCTGAGCGATGAACATACCAAGACCGAATTCCGCATTGTCCTCGAACAGGGAGTTAGCCCAAGCGGGACCGCGACCCTCGGAGTTTACGGTGTACGGAGTTGACGGTGCGGAACCGCCCCAAATCGATGAGCAGCCCGTAGCGTTCGCGATGTACATTCTGTCGCCGAACAGCTGTGTAACAAGCTTAGCGTAAGGTGTTTCGCCGCAGCCCGCGCAAGCGCCGGAGAATTCAAGATAAGGCATTCTGAACTGGCTTCCCTTAACGGTTGAAACCTTGAACTTATCAAGAACCTCTTGCTTTTCTGCAAGCTTTACAAGATAATCGTAATTCTTCTGCTCCTCTGTATTATCGTCGAATGACTTCATAGCAAGAGCCGGCTCCTTCTTGCCCGCGTTGTTTACAGGGCAAACGTTAGCGCAGCTTCCGCAGCCTGTACAGTCATAAACCGATATAGCCATTGCGTAATACATACCGTCAAGCTGCATAGCGTTCTGATACTTGATGCCCTCGGGAGCG
Source organism: Bacillota bacterium (assembly GCA_021203665.1). Classification (GTDB taxonomy): domain Bacteria; phylum Bacillota; class Clostridia; order UBA1381; family UBA1381; genus Hominilimicola. The sequence continues at coordinate 2,244 of JAJQAT010000200.1, read as the reverse complement.
TTGTCAAGCTCTTCCTTTGTAAGAACAACAGGACGGATACAAGCGTGCGGACATACATATGAGCAGTTTCCGCACTGGATACAGGTTTCGTTGTTCCAAACGGGAACGTCTATAGCGATGCCTCTCTTTTCAAACGCAGCCGAACCGAGAGGAACCTCGCCTGTCTGATACGGCTCGAAAGCGGAAACGGGAAGCTGTGAGCCGCGGAACTGGTTGATGGGAACAAGTATGTTGTTTACGTAATCAACAAGCTTGCTGTCGCCCTCGTGCTTAACCGAAAGATCCTCTGCCTCGGCGTTCTTCCAGCTTTCGGGAACCTCTACCTTAACAACCTGCTGAGCGCCCGCGTCGATAGCGTCGTGGTTCATCTTAACTATAGCGTCACCCTTCTTTGAGTATGATGCCGTAGCCGCGTCCTTCATGTACTTGATTGCGTCCTCTTCGGGAAGAATACCCGACAGCTTAAAGAACGCGGACTGAAGAACAGTGTTTATTCTGTTGCCAAGACCGATTTCCTTACCAATCTTAACACCGTCTATTGTATAGAACTGAATATTGTTGTCTGCGATATACTTCTTAACCTGACCCGGAAGATGCTCCTCAAGCTCCGCAGCGTCCCAAGAACAATTCAAAAGGAATACGCCGCCCGGCTTAATGTCGGAAACCATATCATACTGTCTGATATATGAAGCCTTGTGACAAGCTACAAAGTCAGCCTTGTTGATAAGGTATGTAGAAGTAATTTTCGGATGACCGAAACGAAGATGTGAACAGGTAAGACCGCCCGACTTCTTTGAGTCATAGTCGAAATAAGCCTGTACGTTCATATCCGTGTGGTCGCCTATAATCTTAACGGAGTTCTTGTTAGCGCCAACCGTACCGTCCGCGCCGAGACCCCAGAACTTACAGCTTGTGATGCCCTCGGGAGTTGTATCCGGATTTTCATCGATAGCAAGAGAAAGATTTGTAACATCGTCGTTAATGCCGATAGTAAATCTCTTCTTTTCCGTGTTCTTGTATACGGCGATAATCTGAGCCGGAGTTGTATCCTTTGAACCGAGACCGTAACGGCCGGAGTATACGGGAACATTCTCAAACTGTGAATCGCGAAGAGCCGCAACTACGTCAAGATAAAGAGGCTCGCCTATTGAACCGGGCTCCTTTGTTCTGTCAAGAACGGAAATCTTCTTAACCGTTGAAGGAATGGCATCAACAAAGCTCTTGATTGAGAACGGTCTGTACAATCTAACCTTTACAAGACCTACCTTCTTGCCGTTTGCGTTTAGGTAATCAACCGTTTCTGCGATTGTGTCGCATACGCTGCCCATCGCAACGATGATTTCCTCGGCATCTTCCGCGCCGTAATAGTTAAACAGCTTGTAGTCGCTGCCGATTTTGGCGTTTACCTTATCCATGTATTCCTGAACAACAGCCGGAACAGCGTCATAAGCCTTGTTTGACGATTCCTTAGCCTGGAAGAATACGTCGCCGTTTTGAGCGGTACCTCTCTGAGCCGGATGCTCCGGATTAAGAGAGCCGCGTCTGAACTCGTTCAAAGCGTCCCAGTCAAGCATTTCCGCAAGGTCTGCGTAATCCCAGCAAGCAACCTTCTGATACTCGTGAGATGTTCTGAAGCCGTCGAAGAAGTGCAGGAACGGAATCTTGCTCTTTATGGTTGAAAGGTGAGCAACCGCGCCCAAGTCCATTGCCTCCTGCGGATTTGTTGACGCAAGCATAGCGAAGCCTGTCTGACGGCATGCCATAACGTCCTGGTGATCGCCGAAAATAGAAAGCGCGTGTGAAGCCAAAGCTCTCGCGGATACGTTGAACACGCAGGGAAGCTGCTCACCGGCAATCTTATACATATTCGGGATCATAAGCAAAAGACCCTGAGATGCGGTGTAAGTTGTTGTAAGCGCGCCCGCCGTAAGAGAACCGTGAACCGCGCCGGCAGCACCCGCCTCAGACTGCATTTCTACAACCTTAACGGTGCGTCCGAAAATGTTTTTTTGTCCGGCAGCAGACCATTTATCGGTAACCTCTGCCATTGTGGATGATGGTGTGATAGGATAGATAGCAGCGACATCCGTAAACGCGTATGACGCGTATGCGGCGGCGTTGTTACCATCCATGGTTTTCATTTTTCTTGCCATCGGAAAATATCCTCCTCTTATTATTTGTCTTAAAGAAGCGTTTAAAACCTGTTTAAGCTTTCCTTTGTGTATTTATTTCATACATATCTAT
>JAJQAT010000041.1 GCA_021203665.1 Bacillota bacterium | reverse complement strand
TTGGCGCGGTAATGCGGACACCGTAGGCATGAGCCGTAATTTCGGATATATCATCATCTGCAATGTCAAGAATTTTTCGGCTGTACCCGGTTGCCATAATATATTTTATATCCCGACGGCTGATTTGATTTTTTTCGCATAAATCAGCCGTTATCCTTGCGGCGGTGGCGCTGCTGTCAATTCCGGTGGGGCAAACAAAGGTATCTGTTACCTGTCCGTCCTTCAGCAATGCCGCCTTTAAATAGGTGGAGCCGCCGTCCAATCCCAAAAAATATTTTTCCATACCAATCACCTCTTTTTTGAATTTTTCAAGTTTTTCAGCTTTATCAATTCAATAAACGCCTCTATACGGACGCGGAGCTGCTCAACATCCTCCTCGTTATAATCGCTTTCCACACGGATAATCGGAATATCAAGCTTTTCAAGCTCCTCCTCCATAATCGTGTATTCATAGTCATAAACAAGACAGCCCCGTAAAACGTGATAAATAACACCTTGTATTTGGTGCGTTTTTATCATCTGTTTAATCCGATACAGCCTTTGACGGTTATCCGAAAAAACAGGACAGGTACACGGACGGATATATCGGTTTGCCAACGCTCTCATCATTGAGTCAAAGCTTGTATCTATAACGACTGTCGGGTCATATATTCCTCTCTCGCCCATACAGGTCTCATCGGCGGCAAGAATACCGCCCATTTCCTCAATAAGCAGAGGAATTTTCATATTCGGAAAGGCAATGGGCGAGCCGGTTACCATAATTCGCGGATTTTTGTCTTTTTCCGCAAATATTCCTTTTTGCTTTCTTTCCTCAAGCTCATCGTTGAGTTCCGACATAAGGTCTGCCCATGTGTCCGCGCTTAAATAGGAATACGCGTTCATAACCGCCATCGTATGTGTTCCGTGAATAAGCGCGGGAGTGTGCTTTCGATATTCCGCAAAGCGCGACATTTCGTATTGCGCTCTGCCGACCGTTTGTATGCCGCCCAAAAGGGACTGCCTTGTGACGGTGTTTCCGGTGACGCGCTCCAATTCGCGTACCAATCGATACAGCTCCTCGGAATATCGGCTGACCGCGTCGTCAGACACCTTATCGGAGGGAACCTGCAAAATTATCGTCGGCATATATTCGCCGAGCAGACCGGCTAACTTTTTCTTGCAGTCACAGGTGACGGGAACAGCCAAAAGCGAGCAATCCTTGTAAATAGGCAGGCTCTGCGTTTCTACAAAGCCCATTATCGCCTTTGTAAGCGGACAAGCGTCACGAGGGACGGCATCATCTCCGACAGAATACGCGGTATAGCTGCCGGAGCACAGCCGAACGGGTTTTGCTCCCGCCGCATATATCAGCTCATTCGGTATCAATGCGCACAGCGTTCCGACCAAGATGTCATCACAGCTGTGTACAGGCTCGAAATCCACATATATCTTTTTTAAAGCCTCAAGAAAGGGCGAAACGGATTCTATATCATCGGACAGCTCTTTAATGCGCCTTAAATATGATGCCGCGGTTCTGGATGATTTTCGTATAAACAGCTCCTTATGCTTTTCATTCATCTCAAACATCGCGCTCACGCTCCTTTTTCCTGCGCTTTTTCGATGCGAATTTTGACATAAAGCCCATTCTTGACGATTGATATATCGTCTTGCCGCAGAAGGTCATTCTAAGCGCGTGATCCTCCGGGCATTTGTTAATACATTCGCCGCACATCAGGCAATCCACCGTTTGTACATTCTCCTTTTCGCGTTCGGTGTAGATATTTTTCAGGCGCATGGGACAGCTTTCATAGCAGGCACCGCATTCGGTACAAGCGGTGCAGTCCTTTTTCAGCTTGAACAGATTAAATTTATAAAAAATCCCGAGCAGGTAGCCCATGGGGCATATAATACACCAAAACCGCCTGATAAAAAAGCTGCAAACTAAAATTGCTATTGTCAAAAATCCGCATAACGCGAGATTTACCCAAAATCCGCCGAACGCCGAAGAAAACACCTTATTGGGGCATATATCGCAAAAGTCCACTCCTGCGAAAACAAGGCAGAAAAACATTATTATCCATATCCATTTTAAAGGCTGCAATGCCTTGTTCATTCGCTCGCTCACATATATCGGCTTTATATGCAGCGCGGAACGAAGCTTATCCATTAAATCCTGTATGAACCCGAGCGGGCACATAAAGCCGCACAGAATACGTCCGCCGAAGATTAAGAACAGGAACAGCGTTACAAGAAAGGATATAACATAAAATATATTTCTCGTAAACAGCACCGGCAAATGCGTCAGATAATAGCAGCTCGATTCCAATACCTGGTCAAGGTTAAACGGACAGCTGAATACCGGAACGGCAATTTGATTAAGAGCCTGACCTCCCGAAATCAGCTTTCCGGCATATGTCCACCAAAAGAATCCGAATATAAGAAACAGCCACCGTATCAGCAAAAATTTTGAGCTTGCCGTGCCGCGCAAATCATTTCGGAATTTTACGGAGTGTTTTCCGGCACATTTATGCGTGGATTTTTTCTTTTCGTATTGCTTTCTGATAAGGCACACGCAACCGATACATACCGCAGTTATCAAAAGAACAACCAAAACAGGCAAATGCGCCTTATAGAAATGCGTGGTGAAATATGAGTAATCCTCTAAGGCGTAGGACATACGGTATACGCTTGTACCGTCAGGCTCATAGGATGCCGTAAAGCCGTTTCGGATATATTTAATGGGGAAATCCTCTATATATCCGTCGGAGTCGGTTGTATATGTATGCTCCGAGCCGTCAGAGCCGATAACGGTAATCCGTGCATTTGTCAGATACTCGTTTTTATAGAATACCTGTATCCGATTTCTTTCCTCAAAGGCAAGCTCAAATGCTATCTCCTCCGAATTAAACGCCCTCGGAGTAAGCTCAAATGTGTGCGGTCCGAAATCCGCTCTCGCAAAATCATAGACCGTCTTTTCTTCTCCGTTAATTATCTGCGTTTGAGGAGGAACCACAGCAATCAAATAGCCGATAAAATCCTCGCTGAACGGGTATTCGTCCTCGTCGGATACGCGCAAAACCTCGGTTTCCGTCTTTGCGTACAACGCTATGTCGTCATAGCTTATGCCCTCATCAAAGCCGTATTGTACCGCCCTGTCATCTCCGTAGGAAAACCAAAATGCGGTATCCGCATATGCCGGCTTTTCCTCGGCGCTTTCCCCATATGTATAATCGGAAACGAGCATATGAAAATCATACAGTACAAAATCCTTTGCGAAAAACGCGCCGACAGTCAGCAGTATGCAAATCACCCAAACGCAAACCTGTCCTATTTTTTTGTTTCTCATATTAACCTCCATTCCGCCGCTTTGCGGCGCCACAAGTCATAACGTGGAAAAGAAGCAAGCAGATTAGTATTATGAGGAGCGCCGTCGTATGTGTATACGTCAAGCTCCGAATAATGCTGAGATGCGCAGCTTATTTTTCACGTTGGATTTGCCTCCGCATACTTCCTTTGCTCTAATACCTCGCCGAACGCCTCCGCTCTTATTCTGAGCTGTTCAATATCCTGCTTGTTGTAATCGGTTTCCAGCCTGAACACGGGAATGTTTTTTTCATTGAACATATTTTCCATACGGCTCAGCTCATAATCGTATTCAATCTGTCCCTTTAAAATGTGAAATACAATTCCGTCCGGCTTGAAGCGGCGGGCGGCTTGCTCTACATATCCGTAAAGCCTGTCGTTTACGGCGTATGCGCCCGAGCAGTCGTTTTCGTAATAACCGTTCATCACATCTGAAAAGCTCTTGTTCGGCTCTGAAGGATTTACCGCGCGGATTGCCGCGTAATCTATATTTGCCGCAATATGCAGTCCCGCGTCTCTCAACAAATACGGGATTTTGAAGTTGGGAAAGTATATCGGCGAGCCGACGATTAGCACGCGGTTTTTATCGCTTGCGCCGTCCTCGTCAAGCTCTTTTATTTTCTCGTTTAACTGCCGTAAATTATTTGTCCACTGCTCGATATTTGCCGTGCAGTAATAGCTGTACGCTATAAACATACGAAGGGTATCGGGAATTATATTGGTTCTTGACAGGCTTAATTCCGTAAACTCCCGAAGCGCCGCTTTCGCCCGGTATACAAGGGTGCAGGCGCTTTTGAAGCGGCGTTTTGAAAACGGTCTTTTAAGATGTCTTGCGATTGCCTCCGCGCAAAGCTCGGTTTGATATATCCAAGCCGCGCGCGCCGTATCGCTGCCGGTCGGCGGAATGTCAACCGTGTGAACCTTAACGCCCTTTGATTTTAATATGTATGATATTTTTCGGCTGCTGTCATCTGTAATCGGAATAATGACCAATGATTTTTCTGTTAATTTATTCGCCAAAATACCGTATGCCGAACGGCTTACCGCATCGGTATCGCGCGGAAGCTCATCGTCCGTCAGCGCGGAAACGGCAAGACTGCCGCCCGCGATTATGCACGGAGATACGCCGAACGCGTAAATAAGCTCCTCGGGAAATGCCGTTCCCCAAACGATTATGTCGGGCTTAGGGGTGGGCTGTAAAGACAGGCTGAAATATTTCTCAACCTCTTCCCAAAAATATTGCAATTCACAAAGAGGAGGCGCGTCTTGCTTTATTCGCTCTGTTGCCTGCGATATTTCGGCTGTGTATTGATTTATATATTTTTCGGATAACATTGCCCGCTCCTCCTTTTTGATTGCAAATAAAAACAATGCGTATGTTTCGGAATTAAAGTGATAATCCGTTTTCTTTAAGCCAGCTCTCAACCTGTGATACCGTGGATGAGGACGTTCCACGAAATCCGTTTGCAACCGTGCTGTTCGGACAAAGTGTTTTCAGCTTTGACACACTTCCCGTTATTGACGTGGAACCGCTTGTACAAAACGGAATAATTGTTTTTCCCGATAAATCATATGTTGTTAGGAATGTCACAACCGGCGTAGGCAGTGAGTTATACCAAATGGGATAGCCGAGCAAAATCGTGTCGTATTGCTCGATTGCTTCCAAATCAACCGTAATCGGCGGTCTGTAATCCTCAGCCTGCTCCTGCTGAACCTGTGCAAGACATTCGCTGTAATCCTCCGGATATGAATTAACGGTTTCAATCCTTACAATATCGCCGCCCGATACGCTATGCACCGTTTCCGCGAGTGATTTTGTGTTTTCTGTTCGGGAGTAATAAACAACAAGAATGTTTTCCGCGCTCGGCAAATCCTCTATTTTTGAAGAAAAGGCATTGCATAACGGTGTTAGGCTTTCCATATCCCACAAAAATGCTTTTATGTCTGTCGCTTCGGAAATGCTCATATCCTCCGCAAGCTCTCCGGTAATAGTACCGCCGCCTTGATATGCGGATATGTCAATAAGCGTGTTGCCGCGGAACAATCCGACAAGCAATGTTGAATTTTCCGGAGCATCCGTTGCTGTTACGGTGTTGGTATTTGCCGTGATTGATGCCGCTTGTACACAGCTTACCCCGCAAAAAAGCAACAGTATAAGAATTAAACACAGCCTATTCCTCATTGCTGTTCACCTCCGGCTTCTTTTTGTATTTGCAAAATCAAATAGTCAAGACAATCGATTTCCTTTTGCAGCTTGTGATAATTTCCCTATAGTTTTTTTCTGTGGTTATAGAGCATCAGCATATTTTGTCTTGTTTCACCGCCGCCTATAGCAAA
>JAJQAT010000110.1 GCA_021203665.1 Bacillota bacterium | reverse complement strand
ACTATATATAGAGAGGTAGAAAACGGATGCCAAGGAAAAAACAAGATTACGGAAATGACAGCATAACAAGTCTTAAGGGCGCGGACAGAGTAAGAAAGCGTCCGGCGGTTATTTTCGGCTCGGACGGACTTGAGGGCTGCGAGCATTCCTTCTTTGAAATACTGTCAAATTCAATCGATGAGGCGCGCGAGGGCTACGGCAATTTAATAGAGGTCACGCGTTTCCTTGATAACTCCATCGAGGTACGGGACCACGGCAGAGGTGTTCCGCTCGATTATAACGACAAGGAAGGCAGATTCAACTGGGAGCTTGTATACTGCGAGCTGTATGCCGGAGGAAAATACGATAACAATAAGGGCGGTATGTATGAGTACAGCCTCGGACTTAACGGACTCGGTGCCTGCGCAACTCAGTACAGCAGCGAGTATATGGACGTTACGGTTGTAAGAGATAAGACGGTTTATTCATTGCATTTTGAAAAGGGAGAAAATATCGGTGGATTGGAGAAATCCGAAACGAGGAGCGTCCGGACGGGAACGGTTCAAAAATGGAAGCCCGATACCGAGGTCTTTACGGATATTGATATTCCGATTGAATTTTTCAAGGATGTTTTGAATAAGCAGGCAATGGTAAATGCCGGACTGAAATTCGTATTGTACAACGAAACCGAAACCGGTATGGAAATGTTTGAATATTACTATGAGAACGGCATCGTGGACTACCTCAAGGAATGTGTGGGCGAGGACGGCTTTACTACCGTTGAAACATGGGAAGCGGAGCGCGAGGGACGCGACCGCGAGGATAAGGACGATTATAAGGTAAAAATGCAGGTGGCGTTCTGCTTTTCAAACAAGGTAAATATGCTTGAATATTACCATAATTCAAGCTACCTCGAGCACGGCGGCTCGCCGGACAAGGCGGTTAAAAACGCGTTTGTCTACGCGATAGACAGATATTTAAAGCAGAACGATAAATACAATAAAAACGATTCCAAGATAACCTTTAATGATATTGCGGACTGCCTTGCGCTTGTTATAAATTCGTTCTCGACACAGACAAGCTACGAAAATCAGACAAAAAAGGCTATAAACAACAAATTTATCCAGGAGGCAATGACGGACTTTTTGCGTCAGCAGCTCGAGGTATATTTTATAGAGAATAAAGCCGACGCGGAAAAGATTGCTAACCAAGTAATTGTAAATAAAAAGAGCCGCGAAAATGCCGAAAAGGCGAGGATAGATATTAAGAAAAAGCTGACAGGCTCGATGGATGTCACAAACAGGGTTGAAAAGTTTGTGGACTGCCGAACAAAGGACGTTGAGAAGCGGGAGCTTTATATAGTGGAGGGCGATTCGGCGCTCGGCTCATGTAAGCTCGCGCGCGACGCGGGATTTCAGGCGATAATGCCGATACGCGGAAAGATATTAAACTGCCTGAAGGCGGACTATCCGAGAATTTTCAAGAGCGATATTATAGTGGATTTGCTCCGCGTATTGGGCTGCGGCGTCGAGATAAAGTCAAAGCACAATAACAAGCTCGACGGCTTTGATATTAACAATCTTCGTTGGAGCAAGGTAATACTTTGTACCGATGCGGACGTGGACGGCTTCCAGATAAGAACGCTGCTTTTGACTATGATTTACCGCCTTACGCCGACGCTTATAGAAAAGGGCAAGGTGTATATCGCGGAATCGCCGCTGTATGAGATAACGATTACAAAGACAAAGCGCCGCGGCGAAAAGTTTTTCGCGTATACCGACGCGGAGCGCGACAAAATCCTTGCAAAGCTCAACGAGGACGGACTTACAAAGGATCATGACGATTATGATATTAAGCGCTCAAAGGGTTTGGGTGAGAACCAGCCGGAAATGATGAGCCTTACGACGATGCATCCGGCTACGAGGCGGCTTATACGCGTTACGCCCGAGAATGTAGAAAAGACGGCTAAAATGTTTGATATTTTATTGGGAGATAATTTACAGAGCCGCAAGCAATATATAGAGGATAACGGAAGTCTTTATATGGAAATGGTAGACTTATCATAAACGAAGGGAAAAGAAACAATGCCAAGAAAGAAGAAAAACGCGGAGCCGGAGGCTATAGTAAGCGCGCCGATAGAGGACCAGGCGATAACGGAAACGCTTGAAAAAAACTATATGCCCTACGCTATGAGCGTTATAATTTCAAGAGCCATACCCGAAATCGACGGCTTAAAGCCGGCGCACAGAAAGCTCTTGTACACGATGTATAAAATGGGACTTTTGGGCGGCAAGCTCACAAAGTCGGCGAACGTAGTCGGACAGACGATGAAGCTAAATCCGCACGGCGACGCGTCCATTTATGAAACCATGGTGCGCTTGACGCGCGGAAACGAGTCGCTTTTGCACCCGCTTGTTGAGTCGCAGGGTAACTTCGGTAAGCAGTATTCGCGCGATATGGCATACGCCGCGTCACGTTATACCGAGGTAAGACTTGAGCCGATATGCGAGGAGCTGTTCCGGGATATTAATAAAAACACGGTTCAGTTTGTGGACAGCTATGACGGCGAGATGAAGGAGCCGGTTATGCTTCCCTCAGCGTTCCCGAATATATTGGTAAACCCGAACCAGGGTATCGCGGTCGGTATGGCAAGCAATATATGCTCGTTTAACCTCAAGGAGGTATGCGAGGCGGCAATCGCGATAATGAAGAAAAAGAGCATAACCACCGATGAAATTTTGGATATTATGCCCGCGCCCGATTTTCCTCTGGGAGCGACAATAATATATTCGCGCGACGAGATGCGCACGATTTACGAAACCGGCAGGGGCAGCTTTAAAATGCGCGCGGTTTATAATTACGACAAGGCGAATAATTGTATAGAGATAACCGAAATTCCGTATACAACCACCTCCGAGGCGGTTATCGGCAAGATTATGGACCTTATAAAGGCGAATAAGCTAAGGGAAATATCGGACGCGAGAGATGAAACGGATTTGAGCGGCTTTAAGATAACGCTTGATTTAAAGCGCGGAACCGACCCCGGGCAGCTTATGGCAAAGCTCTATAAAATGACGCCGCTTGAGGACTCGTTCGGCTGTAATTTTAATATACTTATAAAGAACAGACCCTACGTAATGGGCGTTAAGGAAATCTTAGAGCATTGGATAGAGTTCCGTATGGACTGCACCAAGAACAGCATACGATACGATATTGACAAAAAGAGCGCAAAGCTGCATCTTTTAACAGGTCTTAAAAAGATACTGATGGACATTGACAAAGCAATATCCATTATCCGCCACACGGAGCTTGAATCGGACGTCGTACCGAATTTGATGGACGGCTTCGGCATAGACCAAATTCAGGCGGAATACGTCGCGGAAATAAAGCTCAGAAACCTAAACCGCGAATACATTTTAAACCGCACCTCGGAGATAGAAAAGCTGATGGAGGAGCTTGAAAAGCTTAACAACACTCTTTCAAGCGACACCGAGGTTAAAAAGGTAATCACGTCGGAGCTTAGGAGCATTATAAAAAAGTACGCGCAGGAGCGAAAAACTCAGCTTATCGCGAGCGATGAGATAGAAGCCTATGTGGAGGTTCAGACCGTCGATGATTACGCTTGTACCGTATTTATGACGCGCGACGGATATTTAAAGAAAATTTCGGCGCTGTCGCTGCGCTCGTCAACGACGGAGCATAGGCTTAAAGAGGACGATGAAATAATTCAGACGATAGAAACCACAAATAAAAACGAGTGCCTGTTCTTTACGGACAACGCAACCGTTTATAAAATGAAGCTCTACGATATACCCGACGCCAAGGTCAGCACAATCGGCGAATATATGCCGGGAATATTGGGACTTGAAGATAACGAGAAAATATTGTATACTGTAATTACGGCGGATTACGGCGGCATGATGCTGTTCTCGTTTGAAAACGGCAAAATAGCCAAGGTAGAGCTTAACAATTACGTTACAAAAACAAACCGTAAAAGGCTTGTCGGCGCGTACAGCGGCAAGTCGCCGGTGTGCGACATAAGGCTTATCGCCGAGGACACGGACATTGTGCTGATGTCCGACAATAACAGAGTGCTGTGCCTTAACACGGAAAAAATTCCGCTAAAGGCAACAAAGAGCACGCAGGGCGTTCAGGCTTTGACGCTGCGCAAGAAGGGCGCAAAGCTGATAAAGGTAACAACGGCGAACGAAAGCGGATTGGAAAATCCCGAAAAATACAGGACGAAAAACATACCCGCAGCGGGAGCCGCGCTTAAAAAGGAGGACACACAGCTGAGTCTTATTTAATCAATTGCCTTGGGAATCAGGGCGGAAAGGAAGTGGCAGAGATATGCTAAGAGAAGATGAGAGAAAGAGATTGCAGGAGAGGTTTCAGGAAGAGGCGGCGGGAGTTTACCAGCCGTTTTCAAAGGAGCTTTTTAAGCAGTACAGCGTAAAGAGAGGCTTGAGAAATGATGACGGCACCGGAGTTATGGCGGGACTCACCTCCGTGGGCGCGGTAATCGGATATTATATCGAGGACGGAGAGAAATTTCCGACCGAGGGACATTTGAGATACCGCGGCTATGACATTACCGACATAGTAAGAAACTGCGAAAAAGAGAAGAGATTCGGATTTGAAGAGGTTGCATATCTGCTTTTGTTCGGACATCTGCCCGACAGTAAGACGCTTGAGGATTTTTCAAGGCTCATAGGCAATTTGCGCTCGCTTCCGAGCGGATTTGCGGAGGATATGATATTAAAGGCTCCGAGCAAGAATATTATGAATAAGATTGCGCGCTCGGTGCTTGCCGCGTATTCATACGACACAAACCCCGATGAAATCAGCGTGGGAAACATACTCCGCCAATCGATTGAGCTTATCGCGCGCCTGCCGGTAATGGCGGCTTACGGCTATCAGGCGAAAAGCCATTATCACGACGGAAACAGCCTCTATCTGCACGCGCCGCAGCCGAGACTTTCCACGGCGGAAAATCTTTTGTATATGCTGCGCCCCGATAACAAGTACACGCGCGAGGAGGCGGAAATGCTCGACGTTATGCTCATGGTACACGCGGAGCACGGCGGCGGTAATAACTCGGCGTTCACAACGAGGGTTGTTTCCTCGTCGGACACCGATACATATTCTGCAATCGCCGCGGCAATAGGCTCGCTGAAGGGACCAAAGCACGGCGGCGCGAACGCCAAGGTTATGGCGCAAATGGAGGATATAAAATCCCATGTAAGCCGTTGGGACGATAAAAAGGAGCTGGGCGATTATATCGCCAAAATCCTGAGGAAAGAGGCGTTTGACGGCGCCGGACTTATATACGGCATGGGTCACGCGGTGTACACGTATTCCGACCCGAGAGCGGTGCTGCTTAAGGAGAGGGCAAAGGTACTCGCGGCTAAAAATCCCGAATACGCGAGGGAATTTAACCTTTATTGCCTGCTTGAGGAGCTCACTCCGGAAATTTTCGCCGAGGTGAAGCATAATTCAAAGGTTATGTGCGCGAATGTGGATTTGTATTCCGGCTTTGTTTATAAAATGCTCGGAATCCCCGCGGAAATGTACACGCCGCTCTTTGCTATTTCCAGAATTGTCGGCTGGTGCGCGCATCGTCTCGAGGAGGTTATAGGATGCGGAAGAATTATAAGACCGGCGTATAAACCAATGCTGCACAGTAAGGAATATGTGAAAAT